>CAZJSD010000015.1:0-25406 GCA_964548815.1 uncultured Muribaculaceae bacterium | reverse complement strand
TTTTTCACTTTTTTAAAAAAAATTGTCAAATTTTGTGTTTTTGTTTTTTTTAAATGTGTAAAATCGTGTTTTTTTCTTTTTGAACATGTTATATTATACACACTTTTTTAAAAAAAAGAACCCCTTTTTTGATTTTTTTCAAAAAAAGGGTTAATTTTCTTATTTTTGCTAATAAAAAACACTATTTTATCGCTTTGGTTTAAACAATAATGAAAATATAAATGCGAATATAATAGTTGACGTTATTCCGGTAGCTGTTAGTGAAAACATACCTGTAAACAAACCAAGTATTCCATCTGAATGAGCTTTAGCTAATGAACCATGTATTAAAGAATGCCCAAAACTAGTAATTACAACCATTGCTCCTGCTCCAAATTTCTTTACAAAATAGTCATATATATTAAATATATCTAAGAATGCTCCTATCGATACAAATAATGATGTTACTACTCCTGGTTTTAATTTAAAAGTTGACATTAATACTTCACCAATTAAACATACTATTCCCGCAAATAAAAATGAATATATATAAATCATAAAACCTCCACACTTACTGCGTGACAAATACATGGTATTGTCTTTTTCTGATTAACTGTTATTGGACTCATTAATGCTCCAGTTGCGAGCAATAATACTTTTTTTATTTTCTTTTGCTGCATCTTAGGAATTATATCTACCAGAAAATAACTGGGTAAGCAAGATGGACCTGATCCTCCTGCCAAAACTCTTTCATCTTTCATATTATATACAAGTGTTGCAGAATCTTTATAATTAGATAATGTTAAATTATATTCTTCTTTGCAATACTCTTTAAATATCTTTTCTCCATAAACTCCTAAATCACCTGTTAGTATTAGATCATAGTAATCAACATCTCTATTAGTATCTTTTAAATGTTCAAATAAAGTTCTTGCAGCTGCAGGAGCCATTGCACTCCCCATATCATTACTATCTTTTACTCCTAAATCTACTACTTTTCCAATAGTACCAGACTCTATAACAATATTTCCTTTATTCTTAGTTAATAAAGTACTTGTTGCGGCACTCACTGTAAATGTTGAATATTTAGGTTTTGGGGCACCATATTCAACTGGATTTCTATAAGTCCTTTCAGAAGTCATATTATGAGCAGAGGTTGTACATAATACATTATTAATATTTTTGTTATTTATAAGAGAACTTCCTATTATTAATTCTTCACAATAAGATGCACAAGCACTATAAACACCAAAATAAGGAATACTTACTTTTTCAGCGACTATATTAGAAACTACTATCTGATTATTTAAATCTGCTGAAAGCATTACATCTATTTTCTCATCTTTCTCTTTTCTTATTACATTATTAATGCTTTTCTTTAACTCTTTTATCTCACAATCTTCAAAAGTCTTTTCTCCATCATAAAAATCTACATATACTTCTTCAAATTTTCCCTTTAATGGACCTTCATTTAAAAAAGGCCCAGCAACTACAGAATAATTCTTTATATAAACATTACTAAAATATATAGTCATATTAACCTCCAAAGAAAACAAATCTTAGTATTCCAAATATATATGCAGATACTACTCCATATAAAATAACAGTACCCGCAAGTTTAAAGATATTCATTCCTATTCCAGTTACTAACCCTTCTTTTCTATATTCCATTGCGCTACTAGTCATAGAATGAGAAAAACCTGTTATAGGTATTATTAACCCTGCTCCAAACTTAGTAACTAATTTATCAAAAATACCTAACCCTGTTAATAAAGAAGAAATAAAAATAAAAGTAACCATCATTAAATTAGATGCTTCATTAGTACTAATCTTTTCAAAAGAAGAATAAAAAGTAACTAGACATTGAGAAGTTATACCTACTAATCCACCTACAAAGAAAGATATAAATAAGTTTTTATAGTTAGTATCCTTAGGCAAAATACTTTTTGTTAATTTTTTATACTTATCCTTATCCACATAATCACCATTTTTATTATTAACAAAAAAAGATAAAATTATGACATTTTATCTTTTAATTTATCTAATATTTTTTTCTCATACCTATATACTTTTACTTGTGATATATTCTTTTCTTTAGCAATATCTGTTTGTGTTTTATTTTCAAAGTATCTTTCATATATTAGTCTTTTCTCTTCACTAGATAATACTTTTAATGCATCTTTTAAATTAATTAAATCTATTTTATCTAGAGATTCTTTTTTACTTATAATATCTTCTAATGAAATATTTTCATCTTCACTTAATATCTTATATAAACTAATTTCCTTTTCATTATAGTTAATAACTTCATCTACCCTATCTTTATTAATCTTTAATATCCTACTTATTTCATCATTATTCGCCGGCCGTCCATAATCCTTATATATATAGTCTTTTACTTTATTAATATTTTTATAATCTCTTATTACATCTCTACTTACTTTAATATTTCTATCTTCTCTTAAATACTTTAATACTTCACCTAATATAAATTTATAAGCAAATGAAGTAAATTTAACTCCTGAATCATAGTTATATTTTTTAGAAGCATCTAATATACCCATCATTCCTACTTGAAATAAGTCTTCTTTATTTGATTCATTTGAATATTTACTAATAATTGAATAAACTAGTTTTTCATAACTACAAATAAGATCATTAGTTAACGTTAGCATACACTAATCCTATTTAAAGCAGTTAATTCATTTGTAATCATTTCACAAGTTTCATTTGAACTAACTACACTCTCTATCTTATTTTTTAATCCACATAAAAACATTTTTCCTTTATTATTTTTTATTAGTAAATTACAATTATCAAATAAAGATACTCTTTCTTCTATTACTGCATTACTAATATTAAAAACTAAATATTTAATACCACCTTTTACTATAATATCTGTTAGACTACTATTTACTGATGAAACGCTTGTTTTATTTATCTTACCTTCAAGTCTAACAAACAAGATACCACCTACAAATTCAAAATTAACATCTAACATATATTCATCCCTTCTACCTTGTGAACCTATTTAATCACTAAATTCTTTTTTATAAAATACTTTCGACAATAGATATCAAAAAAAAATAGTTCTAATTATAGAACTATCAAAAAATATAATCACCATTTATAAATTCACCTATGTTTCTTATAAATAATTCAAATATATTTGCTTTTTTAATTCTTCTTTCAGTGACTACATCTACCTTAAAGATTTCTTTCCCATTTTCTTTTGCGATTAACTTACCTACTGTTGTTCCTTTTTTAATAGGTAATTTCTTCTTTTCTAATTTTACTTCATAATAGATCTTTCTTTTTTTTGACCCTTTTTTATTTAATATATTTATATCTTCATTAGTTATTACTTTTGTACTTATACTAGAGCTTTTATTATCAGTATACTTACCTACTTCTTTTCCCTTTTTCACTAGAGTATTAACTTTATATAGATTAAACCCATAATCAAGCATATCACTCATTTCACTATTTCTAACTTTGCTTTCTTTTTCACCCATAACAACACCTATTAGCCTCATATTATTTTTAGATGCAGTTGCGGTTAAACAATATAATGCATTTTGAGTAAATCCTGTTTTAAGTCCATCCATTCCTTCATATGTCTTTATTAATTTATTGGTATTTACTAACCAAAACTTTTTATTTGTATTTTGTCTTAGATAATCTTCATATGTACTTGAAAACTCCAATATTTTTTTATGTTTTACTAATTCTTTTGCGATTAATGCCATATCCATTGCAGAACTATAATGTCCTTCTTCATCTAATCCTGTTGAGTTTTTAAAATTAGTATTCTTTAATCCTAGTTTTTTTACTCTATTATTCATCTCTTTCACAAATTCTTGTTCAGAGCCTGATATTCTTTCTGCTAGAGCAACTACCGCATCATTAGCAGAAGCCATAGATATACCTTTTACTAAATCATGAACACTCATACTTTCACCTGCTTCTAAGTATATTTGACTTCCACCCATAGACGCAGCATTTTCACTTATCTTTATTTTTTCATTCCACTTAAGACTACCTTTCTCTATTTCATCCATGATGATTATTAAACTCATCATTTTTGTCATAGATGCTGGCGCTCTTTTTTCATTCTCATTATTACTATATATAATTTCACCTGTACTTGATTCTATTAGTACAGCACTCTTTGCATTAGGCGCTAAACTTAATGCACTTACTTTTGGAATAAAAAACAACATAATCAATAATAATAAATACTTTTTCATATAACACCTCTACTAAAAAATATGAAAAAAAAATATAAATATGTGTTATAATTAAAAAAAATAGGAGTGGTAATATGAAGAAAAGAAAAAAACCTAATTATAAACTTAGAAGAAATATTGCTAAAGTAGTTATAGTTATATTAATATTGTTACCTATTTTACTTATTAATAAAACAAAGATATTACATGCACCTGTTTATTTGCAGAATATGAAATATACAAAAATGATTGATGCGTTCTTTAATGCAGATTATTCAACTGATGAAACAAAAGACATATTAGAAAAACTAAAAAAAGAAAAGATAATTGATAAAATAGATGAAAACTACATCGCAGCTTTATCAGATAAAGGATATAATCATAATACTATTAACTTTATCATACTAAATATGAATAAAACAGAAATTGCTAAGATGTTAAATAAAAAACATGATAAAGATTTAGAAGAATATATTACAATAGATTTATTTGATTATTCTAAATATAAAAGATATGTTGATTACCAAAAACTAAATCCTAAATTATCATTAGATGATATTGTTACTAGAGTTGCTCTTAACTTAGATAAAGATCCTTATGAAGATGCTGTTGAAGAAAAAGACCCTAATTCATTAACCGCACTTGTTAATAAACATAGATATATAAGTAAAGATTATAAGCCAACTGATCTAGTTAATATGGAAGATGGGTATGCTAATAATGCATTTGGAGTTAAAGAAGTAAGAAAAGAAACATATGAACAATTTAAGAAAATGGTAGATGATGCTAAAAAAGAAAATATTGTATTCTATGCAGAATCTGCATATAGAGATTACGAATATCAAGATGAATTATACAATGAATTTGTTTTAGAATATGGTCAAGAAAAAGCAGATACATTTGCAGCAAGAGCAGGATTTTCTGAACATCAATTAGGTACTACTCTAGATTTAGCTAATATATGGACTATAGAAGAAGGAGATCCTGAATATAAATGGATTGATAAAAATGGTCATAAATATGGATTTATATTTAGATATAAAAAGAAAACTGAGGATATAACAGGTTACGAAGCAGAAGGATGGCATATAAGATATGTTGGTGTAGAAGCCGCAACAATTATCCACAAGAAAAATATTACATTTGATGAATATTGGATTAGATATGTTAATAAGAAGTAGAAATGCTTCTTTTTTATTATAAGGAATGACGAGAGTAAAAACTCTATAATAGTTTTTAGATTATCTTCACTGCAAAAAAAAATCAATCATTTCTGATTGATATATTTTTTATGGAGCAGGTGAAGAGAATCGAACTCTCGTCTAAGCCTTGGCAAGGCCTCGTACTAACCATTGTACTACACCTGCAATCTTGGAGGACCTAGTCGGATTTGAACCAACGATCAGGGAGTTGCAGTCCCGTGCCTTACCACTTGGCTATAGGTCCGTCCGTGATTAATTATAACAAAAAATAATTTCGTTTACAATATTATATTCACTTTTTTTATTCTGTTTCGTTATTTTTTTCTTTCATATATCCAGGTTTAATCTTTAATAAGTATTCTGATAGGTTTGTTTCAATTTCAACAAGAGCTTTTGGATCTATATCTGATAACTTAACTACCTCTTTAACTGTATCAATATCTACTTTACCAAAGAATAACCCCTTACTGACTGAGAAATCATTAAACATATCTGGTGTGATAGATAACATATTATATCCCCATAATACTTTCTTTTGCGCTATAAGAATTCTTTTATTAGTAAATGCTAATATAACTGTAGAAAAAATATCAATTGTTCTATCATTCTTTTGTGCTGGGAAAATATAAATTATTTCTTCATCTTCATTGATATGTTTTGCTATAATTTCACAATGTGCTTTAGTTCTCCAACAAATATTCAATGGATACTTTTTTAAGAATTCATTTACTCTAGAATAAATTTCATCAAAAGTTACTTTAGTTTCTTCCATAGTATAACCTCTTTTCTAACTTAATTATATAATAAAGGAACTACTTTTACAACAAAAAAGAGAATTATTCATTCTCTAAATTCATATTCTTATATTCTTCTAATACTTTCATTGTTTCTAATGCAAGATAAGTTGCTCTTGGATCTTCTTTATTATAATCACCTATAAGTTCAATACCTTCATCAAGTTCTATAAAGAAACCTCTTAAATTATCTTCTTTTTCTACTTTAGTTAGATTAAAATACTCGATATTATCATCAGAAGTGAAACCAGTAAAATAATATGTCTTAACTAACCTATTAACTAATGTTCCATCTTTAGTCTCATAATCTCTTAAATAATTTTTGACAATACAAAATGGTTCAATATCATCAAGTAATATATTAATATTAGTTTCTTCCATTACTTCTCTTTTAATAGTATCAACTGGACTTTCACCTGCTTCTATTTTTCCACCAGGTAAAAAATATACCCTACCAAATCTAGTAAATACTATTTCATTTTCATTATTTCTAAGTACTATTCTAGACTTTTCTAATACTTCAGTTATTTCTTCTTCTTTTAATCTTGTTTTATTTAATACTATTTCTTTCATGCTACCACCCTCTATTATAAGTATACCATAATTAAAGAAAAAGAAACAAAAAAATAGACTTTTACTGTCTATTTTACAATATCAAATCTATTTTTAATTCTATCTTTACCCAATAATTTAAGTATTTCATATAGATCAGGTGTTTGACTTCTAGTAGTAAGACTTACTCTTATTACTGTGGAAACATCCGCAACCGATCCTTTATAATTATCTGGATTTTCTTTATAATCTTTCATATTTCCAGCATAACCTAGTTCTTCACTTAATTCTTTTACTTTATTAAACCAAGTATCTTTATCATCATTTTCATCATAATATTTATCAATATATGTATTAATAATATTCTTTATTTCTTCTTTATTAGTTACAGATTGATAATCATACCCATATTCAGAAACATATTTATCAAATAACTCATCATACATATACCAAATTTGACCTTTAACATCAGAGTATTTTTCATAATCTTTTCTTGGTTTCTTTTGTTCTCTTTCTATATTAAATATATCTTTTGAATACTCAGGATATTTTTCTAATATATCTTTTAATTCTTCATCATATTCTTTTGCATATTCTAAAGTATTATTATATACTTCTTCTTTAGTTAATTTACTAATATAGTTTTTAGATATGTTATATAGTTTTGGTAAATCAAATAGTGTACCAGATGAAGAAGAACATTTTCTAAAATCAAAAGTAAAGTCTTCAATTTTACCATTTGGATTTTGATCAAGCCATCCTTCAAAGTTAGAATTAGTAATAGTAGCTAAATATAACATAATTGCTTCTTTTGGAATACCATTTTCAGAATAGAATCCTAAAGTTGCTTCTGGGTCATATCTTTTACTTAACTTTCTTACTTTTCCATTATCATTTTTAGTAAGTGGCGCTAAATGCGCATACTTAACTGGTTTAAATCCTAACATTTCAAATAATTGAACATGTTTTGGTAATGATGAAACCCAAGTATCATCTCTAAATACATGAGTAGTATGCATTAAATGATCATCTATGGCATGTGCAAAATGATATGTTGGAAGTCCATCACTTTTGATAATAACTTCATCTATATCGTTTTCTGGCATTTCCATAGTACCCTTGATTAAATCATTTACTTTTATCTTATTAAAGAAAGAACCTGGAGATTTAATTCTTATAATATAACTTTCACCATTATTAATTCTTTCTAATGTTTCTTCCTTTGATAAGTTTCTATCTTTTGCGTATCTTCCATATATACCTAATCTTTGTTTTGATTTAGATTGTTGTTCTCTAATCTCATCTAACTCTTCTTTTGATAAGAATGATGCATAAGCTTTTTCTTCCTCAATTAACTTTTTAGCATATGCTTGATATATATCTTTTCTATGAGATTGAATATATGGTCCATAAATTCCTTTTTCTTCTGTTTCAGATATTACTCCTTCAGTAAATTCTATACCAAATGGTCTTATTGCATCTAATATCTTTTGAATACCATTTTCAACAGTTCTAGATGTATCAGTATCCTCTATTCTTAAATAATAAACTCCATTAGTTTGTTTAGCAAAAGCCATAGCCATAAAATTTTGAAATAAATTTCCCATATGTGGTAATCCTGTTGGACTAGGTGCATATCTTGTAACAATAGCTTTTTCATCTAAATCTCTTTCTGGATACATTGCTTCATACTCTTCCCAAGTATGTTCTACTCCTGGTAATAATAAATCTGCATATTCTTTATTAGTCATATTTATTCCTCCTTAAAATAAAAAAGTCCCTACAATGTAAGGACGACTAATCGCGGTACCACCTTACTTCATAGAAACTATGCTCTCTTAATTATAACGTAATTAACGATTATTGATTTATGAAAGTTTCTTCAAATAATAATTATATCTATTTCCACCAAACATAGACTCTCTATAATAATCTAATTATTCTACTCTTCTCTCACTCAATTTAAATAGATTTTATCATACATTAATAATAAAGTAAATACTTATAATTCTTGTATATCTTTTGATAAACTCATAAATAATTCATCATCATAGTATTTTCTATCATAAGTAATCCATCCATCTGAAGCTTTACCTATTTCTACTAATTGTGATTTTATATCTTCTGGATAGTTTTCTATATCAGATTTTGCATTTTCTATAGTAAAATATCCATTCTTTTCATATATCTTTGCTTGTATATCTGACTCTAATTTAGATACTTTATATGTAAACTTAGATTCTTCACTTTCCATTGCTTTATATTCATCATAAATTGATAATAAACTATTATCACCTAACTTATTAACAATTGACTCAGTTAATATTTTTGCATCTTCTTTTTTACTAGAACTAATAATAGATTCCTCTTTATTAGCAACAGCCTTATATAATTCGCTTACAATAATCATTTTAAATACTTTATCAGTATTTAATGATAAATTCTTCGCTTCAATTATGGATAAAGCAAGAATCATGGTTCCACAAATATGATCTGAAACTGATTCAATTTTATCTTCTGGAATACCTACTTCTTTCCATCCAGTTCTAATTACATTTTTTAAATTATTCGCTTCTAAATAAAAATTAATAATATTACTATTCATATTTTTTCTCCTTTTTTTTATTATATATCTTTTTTTAAAATTAAACTACATTTTTTTAATCTCATTCTTAAGTATTGAATATAAATATATGTTTACCTTCTTATTAGTAATACTCTCTATATATTTTTTATATCCATTTAACTGATTTATATAATTTTCATCATCTATATTACTTAACTTATAATCTATAATATCAAAATAATCAGAATATTCAAACATTAAATCTATTATTCCATGATACATATTATTATCTTCTTCATAAATAAACTCATATTCTTTATAAGTATTAATTGAATTACTAAAATCATATACCTTTTTAAAGTTATTAATTAATTCATTATCGGTATTAAAATCAGTTGTTTCAAATATGTAATGCATCTTAGTACCATATTCCATATTTTCTATTTCTTCTTTTGTTAATAACTTGTTTTGCTTTTTAGAGAAAGACAAATTGCTTATCTTATTATCATCTGTTTTCAACTCTTTAACATCTAGTTTAATATTAGATTTATCTATATAATCTTTAAAATTATATTTCTTTACTAATTCATAATCCTTAGTTAAATCTATATCATCTATCTTAGTAACATAACTACCTAACTCTTTTTTAATAGATATAAGCATATCCAAAAATGATTTATATTTTAATCTGATATTATTTTCTAAAACACCATTATCATCTTTTCCAGCATATATGTCACCATTCATATCACATACTAGAATCATTTTTTCTCTTGCTCTTGTAAATGCGACATAAAGAAGTCTTATTTTCTCAGATATTTCTTCTTTAATATAATCATAAGATACTAAATATTTATAAATAGTATCACCTATTCCATTATTATAAAAAGGTGTTATTATTCCATACTTATTATAAAACATAAATCTATCGTGTATATCTTTTATATTAAACTCATGATACAAACCTGCGTAATAACAAATACTATATTCTAGTCCTTTTGATTTATGAATGGTCATAATTCTAACTGAAGACCCTACTGATATATTTCCAGAAAACTTAATTTCATATTTTCTATCTAGTATCTCACCTAAGTATTCAGTAAAATCACTTAAAGTAAATCCTACATTTTCCTTAGTATCTACATAATTCATTAAGTATTCTAATATAGATAAATTCTTTTCTATACTACCTATCTTAGTAAGTCTATTAATAATATCAAATTCATCTAATAACACTTCTATTATTTGCTTTATAGTTTTAGAATCAATATCTATATCTTTTAATCTATTATAAATATCATTTTTATAAAAATTATTGTTTTTAAAATAACTAAATATTTCTTCATCAGAATACTCAAATACAAAGGATCTAAGTACTGATACAAATGCATGTTTAAATTCATCATCAAATTCTTTATTCTTTATTTTAGAAAGAGATATAAGTAAATTCTTAATAACAGAAAGTATTACTTCATCATTAATCTTCTCATCTTTAAGAATAGACAAAGGAATATTTAAATATTCAAATATCTTCTTATATAATTCAAAGTCTTTTGATGTATCAAGAAGTATTACAAAATCATCATAAGTACATGCCCTTAACTCATTACTCTTCTTATCAAAGACCATATACCTATTATCTATCTTATTCTTAATGTCTTTTGCGATAATAAATATTTCATATTCTTCTTTAGTAAAACCACTTTCTTTATCATAATCATAGTTATAAATTTCAAAATTGTTATTTTGATCTGTTTTTCCTTGTTTATTATATAACTCATTTCCAAATACCATTCTATGAGACGAAGAATACTCTGCTCCTCCAATAGATGAATCCATTATTGAATTAAATACAGTATTAATATTGTTAACTGTTTCTTCTCTAGATCTAAAGTTTTTATTTAAATCTATTTTTATTCCACCATTACCTTTAGAATAATTCTCATACTTATTCTTAAATATATATGGATTAGCATTTCTAAATCTATAAATAGATTGTTTTATATCCCCAACCATATAAACATTATTATTTGATATTAAAGATATAAAAGTTTCTTGAATATCATTTGTATCTTGATATTCATCTATCATTATTTCATTTAATGAATTCTTTATTTCATTTCTAACATCTTCATTTTCTTTTAATAATTTTATAGATAATTTCGCAATATCATTAAATTCATATAAATCATTTTCATATTTAAAGTCATTTATTTTATCATTTAATTCTTTGATAATATCTATTATTACTGAAACATATTCTTTTGTACTTAATATTTCTTCTTTTAAAGTATCTATATCTTTAATACATATACTCTTTAAATCATCAGTAATAATTTTAGAAATATTTTGCTTTAATACTTTTACTTCTTCTTCTAAACCTCTAGGTAAATTAGGCATATCTACACCTAAATTATTTTTTACTTCTTCATAAGTAGTTGAATTAATCAAATTAGCAAGTGATAATTCTAACTTTTCATAATAATCATTATCTACATAGAAAGATATATTATGAAGTAATATTTTAATATTATTAATTTTAACTCTAATAACTTCATCTAAATCAGATACCATCATATCAAGTATCTCGTTACTATAATAATTTTCTATATAAGTATCAAGATAATCATCATCAATTATTAAATCTATTTTTTTAGATATTTTTAGTATACTTGTTTTTATATCATTATCATTTTTTACACAGAACTCATCTATTAGTTTTAAGAATGGTTGCTTCTTTTCGGAGTAATATTTATCAAATATTTCTTCTAGTATTTTATCTTTCTTATAATTAATTAGATCTTCTGGTGCTATATTTATATTCTTAGATACATTTAATAGATAATGATACTTTTTTAATATAGATAACGAGAATGAATCAAAAGTAGTTATATAAGCTGAATCAATTAATAATAATTCATCAAACTTACCTCTTTCTAATAACTTTTCTCTAATTCTATCTTTCATTTCTTTAGCAGCAGCATTAGTAAAAGTAAGTATTAATAATTCATTAATATGTACTCCATCATCTATCTTTCTAAGTACTCTTTCAGATAGAACTGCAGTTTTACCAGAACCCGCACCTGCGGATACTATTATATTTGAATTATCTAAATCAATTGCGTTTCTTTGTTCAGGAGTAAAATTAGGCATTATCATCACCTCCTAAAACAGTATCTAAGCTTACTTCTTTTAAGTTTTTAATATTACTTTCATTCATAAAGCATATATCCTTAAACTTACAGTATTTACAAGATACATTTTCATCTTTAATTCTCTTTGGATCTATCTCAAAATCAGCATTAATTATGCCATCTCTAGCATCATCTATCTTTTCATCAACTAATCTATAAAGATTATCCATGTCTCTTTTAGTTAGTAATTTAGAATTCTTACTAAAACTACCATCCTTATTCTTTGATAAAGCTCTAATTAACTTACTATCTTCATAAGTATTATCTATTTTACTAATTATATCTTCCAATGAAATAGTATATCCTTGTAGTTTTAAGTTATTTTCTTTAATAGATTCTATAGTCTTATTAGGTTCTATTTTAAGATTCTTAGATAGGATATGTTGTAAATAAAAGCCAACTACTTCTAAATTATTTATTTCACTATTTTTAGATAAATATAAATATATTGGAAGCTGCATATCTAATCCATAATAACAATTATTTAGTTTTAATTCTGGTTCACCAGTTTTATAATCCACAATTAATAAATAAGTCTTTTCTTTTTCTTCTTTTATCATTAATTTATCTATAAAACCAATAAACTTTATAGTCATACTTGTACTTTTATCTATTTCATATTTAGATTCATATTTATAATTCTTAAAACTAGTATAATTTAACTGTTTTTTTAATGTATCAATAACAAATATTAAATCTTTTTTTAGTTTTTCTAAAAAGAATTCTTCTTTAGGACTAAATTCATTATCCACTAGATATTCATTATAAGTTTTTTCAAAATCAAAATCATCATTAAAACACTTTTCTAAAACATAATGAAACAAACTACCTATAAATATTTCAAAAGTAGTTTCAAACTTATCTAGTTTTAATATATTATTTAAATAATATTTAAATTTACATTGATAATAATTATTAATACTAGAATATGATAAAGTTAATTTATTATTTAAATATTCTTTTAAACTATCTTTATTAATACCCTTATATCTATTATCAAATGAATTATAATCTAAATCTTCATAATTAGAATATAGTATACTTAATTCGTCACTCTTTTCTAAGAATTTAACATAGTTATCCAAATCTATAGATAATTTAATTCTATTTAAATCATTTGAATAATTATAATTATTATCTACTTCTTTAATCACATCAAAATCCAGATCTTTAATTAATGTAGATGGATAATATTCATTGAATGTAGATTTATTCTTATAAGTAATAATTAGATTCTTAGTACTTTTGATTAAATTAATCATATTATTTCTTTCATTATTAGTTTTTTCTATTGAAGTAGACATACCTAAAGTAACTTTTTCCTTATCACTAAAATAGTCTTCATCTTTAAATACTATCGGAAAGTTTCCATCATTAAAACCTAATATAAATGCATACTCATCATCATTAACATAATCTATTGATTCTATTCCTATTTCATTATTATATATTTTATTATTCTTAATATTTTTAAATTCATTTAGAAGTATTTCTCTTTTTATAGATTTATCTTCTACAAAATAGTACTTATTTAATACTTCAACAATCTTATTATAAATAAAAACTGAATCTTCATCTTTAGTATCTATTTCAAGTTCATCTATTTCTTTATCATTATCAAATAATTCTATATACTTTTGAACTATATTAGATGAATATATTGATTCATTATCTAAACTAATATTAATTTTTTGCATCTTAAAAACTTCTTTTAATATAAAAGAATATTCTTCTCCTAAATTAATAATTCTAATTTTATTCATTGGAATATTATTATCTATAAGTTCTCTTATCTTATTAGATACAAATATAACTTCATCAAGTATATTATCAAATGCATATATATCATGTTTATAATTATCTTCTTTTTTATTTATAATTTCATAATTATAATCTTTTAATAGATTTAAATCATATCTATCAATAAAATGATATCCATAAATATAAACCTTTTTATTATTTATATAATCTTTAAAAGTAGGATTATATATTAATAGATCATTTATCTCTTTTTTTATCTTTACTAAAGTATCTAGTTTCTTATTCTTATACTCTTTGTCTTCAATATAATATAAATTATCTAATATGATTTTAGCGTTATCATATTTATAATTATAGTTTTTCATTAAAAAATAAATTGCTTTTTCATCATACTTAAAAGTAAGATTATTTATAAACTCTTTTAATGAAAAAAACTTTATATTAACAAGCATCTTTTTCTTTGATAATTCTAGTAATAATTCTTTCTTTATATTTTCTGGAACTATATATATTTTACTATCTTCTAAAACCATATTACCACCATCTAAATTATACCAAAAAAAAAGACTAATGTCTTGTTTTTGTTTTTAATAAAGGAAAAGCATTTAATACTCTATTTTTAAAGTATCCTTTTTCTTTTAATGCTTTTTTTACTCTAGTATTCATTTTCTTAGTTATATCTTCATCATTAATTAGATTGTCCTTTTTCATATCTTTAAGAACAATACATGACATAATAATATCCGCAAGAAATAAAACTAAGAATATAGAAACCATTACTATTTTAACTTTACCCGGAAGTAATATCGCTTTTGATACTATAGGTCTCATAACCTTCATTAATATTATTGCCCCTACACCAAAGATAATCATTACTTCTAGACATACTCTTCCGTTAAAATTAATCTTTTTATCTCTATAATCCCACCATCTTGTATTAAATATCTTCTCAAGTATTAGACTTGTTACATATTCTAAGAAAGTACATACTAAAGATCCTAATAAGAATATTATAATAAAATTATCATTATTCTTTAATAAACCTATCATAAATAATGCCCCAACACCATATATAGGACATATTGGACCTACCAAAAAACCCCTGTTAACAAATTCTTTTCTATTTATTAATCCTTCTAGTACCTCAGTTAACCAACCTATAAAAGAATATAGAAAGAATAATAATACTATATCTATAATTCCCATAACTTATCCTTAATAATACTACATTTTTAATGACTTAGTTTTGTTATCAGCTGAATATTCACCATTAAATACAGTAACTGCATCTCCAGTCATATATATATGATTATCTATATCTGAATATTCTACCTTTAATGTACCACCTAATAAATTAACATTAACTTCTCTATCAGTTAGATTATTTAATACTGATGCGACAACAGAAGCACATGCACCTGTCCCACACGCAAGAGTTTCTCCTGTTCCTCTTTCATATACTCTCATGTTTATATTATTTCTATCAACTATTTCTATAAATTCAACATTAGTCTTATTAGGAAAATGTTCATCACTCTCTACTATTTTTCCATATTTATCAATGTCAAAGTTTTTTAGATTGTTAATAAACGTAATCGCATGAGGATTACCCATAGATACTGGCGTAAATATAAAATCTCTGTCTAATACTTTTAATTCAACAAATTTATCTTCTGTTAAAACTGGAATCTTTTGTTTTTCTAGAACAGGTTCTCCCATATCTACTCTAACTGTTTTAACTACTCCATCTTCAAGATTTAATTTTAAGTATTTTGCCCCTGCTTTTGTTTCTATTGAGACATCTACTTTATTTGTTAATCCAAAATCATAAATATATTTACCTACACATCTGATTCCATTTCCACACATCTCTGCTTCTGAACCATCTGCGTTAAACATTCTCATCTTAAAATCATAATCATCACTATTCTCTATTAGAATTAATCCATCAGAACCAATTCCAAAATGTCTATCACTTAATTTTTTAGATAATTCACTTGGATTATCTATTTTAAAATTTGTACAATCTACATAGATATAATCATTTCCTAAACCATGCATTTTTGTAAATTTCATTTTCCCACCTACTTTTCAACAAATAATTTTTCTATATTATACTCTGGCAATAATATATCAATATCTTTATTAACTGAAAATTCAAAGACATTAGTATTAGATTTAAACTCTTCTCCATCTAACCCCCATGAATATCCAGGAATATCATCAAATTCAATTTTTATATTTGAAGTACAATAATACTCACAACCAGGAATATTTTCTACTCCTTTATTACTTATATGATATAAAGATCTAATAATTTCTGTTTTATTCTTAATTGTACATAATAAAACTTCAAATTTATTATCATCTAACTTAATATCAGGATATATATTATCCACTCCACCTATTCTATTACTATTTGTAATAAATATATATGAATAATCTCCTTCCCTTTCCTTTTCACCTATAGTATATTTAATATGATGCATCTGTATTTTTTCTTTTATTTCAGTAAAACCAAATAATAGGTACGCAAGTCTTCCAAATCTTTCCTTCCATTTTTTAGGAGTATCAAATGTAACATTTATAAAGTTACCAAAAGCTGCGACATATACAAATGGATTACCATTAAGCATAATGACATCTATATTCTTCCTTACTCCAGTAAGAATAAGTTCTAAATCAACTTTATAATCTTTACTAAAACCATACATAGTACCAACATCATTAGTTGTACCTAAAGGTAAATGTGCCATTAATAGTTTTTTCTTTCTATTTATATTACCTTTGATTACTTCATTAAAAGTTCCATCTCCACCTGCTGCGATAACTAAATCCACATCATTAGGTAATCCTTCCATTATGGATGTCCCATCACCTTTTCTCTTTGTTGTAATTACTTCTAATTCGTACCCATAGTTTTCTATTATATTATAAAAACTATTAATTAGAGTACTAGGTTTTACTTTACCACTCTTTTTGTTATAAATAATTACACATTTTTTCATTTAGTTTCACTTCCATCTTTAATTTTTCCAAATCTTCTATCTCTATTATTATATGCTTCAAGAGCTTTATCATATTCTTTTTCATCAAAATCCGGAAAATAAGTATCAGTAAAATATAATTCACTATATGTTAGTTGATATAACATAAAATTAGATAATCTTTGTTCACCACTTGTTCTTATCATTAAATCGATTGGTGGTAAATCTTGATACATATATTTATAATATAATTCTTTATCTAAATCATCTATATCAATCTTTTTATCCATGATATCTTTTAGAACCTTTTTTACCCCATCAACAATCTCTTCTTGAGAACCATAATTTAAACATATATTTAAAGTGCCTTTTTTATTGTTTTTAGACTTCTCTACTATTCCATCCATAGCGTCTAATACATCTTCTCTTAAATTATCTCTTCTACCAGAAAAAACTACTCTTATATCATTCTTAATAATCTTTTCCATTTTAGTTTTAAACATTTTTATAAACAGGTTCATAAGAAATGATACTTCTTTTTCAGGTCTTTTAAAATTATCAGTTGAAAATGCATATACAGATAAATATTTAGTACCAGTATTTAGAATATGCAGCGCAAGACTATCTAAGTTTTCCGCACCTTTTTTATGTCCTTCAGTTCTTGTTAAACCCTTTTCAGTTGCCCATCTGCCATTACCATCCATAATTATCGCAACGTGATTTGGAATTTGATTCATAGACATCACCGCTCTAATTATACCATTTATAAATCAAGTACTTCAATATATTTTTTATTCTTTCTTAATATTTCTTTAACAAAAATAGATGGTTTTTCCTTAGAAACAAACAAATACACATTATTTTTTGTCCTAGTAAGTGCGACATAAAATAGTCTTCTCTCTTCTTCATATAAGTATTTATCTTTTGGTAATAATAGATTATTAATACTATTTCTTCTCTTATTAGGAAAGCCATATATACTATTTTCAAGTCCTAATATTATTACATTTTCTTCTTCTAATCCTTTAGATTTATGAATAGTTTTATAATTATATATCTTATTATTATATGTAATATTATCTTTATCTATAATAAATTCTTCATCACATATATTGCTTATATTATAGTTATTTCTAACTAATATTAATGTTTTATCCATATCATATAATAGTTTTTTTAATTTAACTACTTCATTATTATAATAATATATTATTTTAATAGGCTTATTATTATGTTTATTAGAAATAAGATTCTTTCTTATTTGATGTCTATTTTTTAATATAAAATCAGACGCAACTTTTATTAATTCATTAGAATTTCTATAAGTATTATTTATTTTAATTATCCTAGTATAACCAAAATATTTTTTAAAGTTTGTAATCATATTTATATTAGAGCCTGCGAACTTATAAATAGATTGATAATCATCCCCTACCGAAAACACCTTACTATTACAAGATTTTCTTATTATATCTATTAATAGAAATCTATTTTCAGATATATCTTGAAACTCATCTATAATTATATACTTATAATACCTTTTTAAACCTTTATTAGTTATTAATTTAATAGAGTAATTAATAATATCATTAAAATCTAAATAATTAGAACTTCTAAGTTCATCTTCATATATTAAATATACTTTCTTTATTAATTCTAGTATCTTATCTTTATTATGTTTTATTAAAGTATCAAAATAAGAATAATCATAATTATAATTCTTAAAAATATTTATAAACGAACTAATTGTATTATTAAAGTACTTTAATGTCTTTTCATCTATATTACTAATAATTGATAAAAACATTTCATTAATAATATATTCTAAATAATCCCCCACAACTGTTATTGCTTTATTATAATCATGTATTATCTCTAAAGCTAATTTATGAAAAGTAAAAATATCTATATTATAAATAATTCTATCCTTTAAATCATTAACTGAGTCATTAGTAAAAGATATACATAATATTTCATTTTCTTTTATATTCTTTTCTTCAATTAAATACTTAATTTTACCAATTATTGTAGTTGTTTTACCTGATCCAGCGCCCGCAAGCACTAAAGTATTAATTTCATCTGTATATATTGCTTCTTTTTGATCATTATCCAGTACTACATCATTAAATTTTATTTCTCTTATAATATTTTTATTAATGAATTCTTTATTTACTTTTCTTATTTCTCTTTTTAAAAGAATATTTCTAATAATATTACTCTTATTATTTAAATAATAATTATAGTCTAAATATTTTTCCTTCATATATATAATATTCTCTTTTTTATCTAATAGTTCCCCTATATTCATTGACTTTTAATAAAAAAAATAATATTATTAATATAATAGGAGTTGAAGTAAATGAGAAAAAAATTTGATAGACTAATGAATGTATCTATATTTACCTCTATAGTATATATAATTATTGGAATAGTATTATTAGTATATACAAAAATATCAATGGAAGTAATTGCATATGTAGTAGCAGGAACATTAATAGTTAATGGTTTCCTAAATATAATTGATGATTATAAACAATTTAAAATATTTTATTTCTTTGATGGTTTTACATCAGGACTATTATCAATTATATTAGGTATAATTATAATATCAAATCCAAACTACTTTATATTATTAATTCCGTTAACAGCAGGTTTATGGTTTATCATTAGTTCAACATTTAAATTAAGAATGTCTTTAGCATTAAAGGACGCAAACTGTAGTTATTGGGTAACAACTTATATTTTATCTATTTTAACTATAATGGTTGGATTATGTTTAATATTTAATCCTCAAATTGGAGCTTTATCATTAACTAAAGTATTAGGTATTACATCTATTGTTTTTTCAATATGTGATATAGTTGATGCAGTAATATTCAAAAAGAATATTAAAGCAATTGGTAAAGTATTTGAATAGTATAATAAAAAAATCAAGGAATTCTAATCCTTGATTTTTATATCTTCTATTTGATTATCCTTTTTATATTGTTCCCATTCTTTGTCTATTTCTTCTTTAATTCTTTCTCTTTCTATTCTCTTTTTATATCTATCCTCTTCACTAAATATACATCCGCAATACTTTTGCATATATATCCCTAATCTTTTAGCTTCCTCTTGCCCCTCTTTATAATATGGTCTAAAATCATAATAATAAAACTTTATATCAAATGCCTTAGCTAAACCTTCACATACTTCTTTAAGGCCTTCATGATCTTGATATGGACTATATAATAAACTAGTACAAAAAGCATCATAACCATTTTCTTTTGCGTATTTTGCTACTAATGCAAGTCTATCTGCATAACATATTTTACATCTACTATTTAATGAATCTATTACTTTTTTACAAAACTCATCTAATCCATACTCATCTTTATATATAACAGGTAAATCAATTGATTTAGAATAATTTCTAAAAGCATCTCTTCTTGCTCTATATTCCATATATGGATGAATATTTGGATTATACCAAAATCCTGTTAAGTCATGTCCTTCTTCTTTTAATTTCTTTATACTCATAATACTACATGGTGCGCAACATATATGTAATAAAATCTTCATAATAATCACCTACGGGTATTATTACATTATTTTTATTATTTGTAAAGTTATATATATGTAAAAATGACTTCTTAATAATTTTTAATAAAATTTATATATCTTATTAATAATTTTTCTATATACTTGAATTATACGTTAGGAGAGTGATAGATGAAATATTAGAAGAACAATTAAACAATTCATTTTTAACAATTAAACTAAATTAGAGTTTTCCCTGCTCTAATATGAAATAAATTTAATAAATACTAAAACCCCTATTAAACTTTTATAAGAAGAGTATATTTAAACTCTTCTTTTTCGATAATTTTATATGATATAATAATAAAGAAGGTGAATATATGGAAAAAATATTAATAATTGATGATGATACTGATATTGCTGATTTAGAATCATTTTTATTAAAATCAGAAGGATTTGAAACAGTAGTTTGTAATTTAGGTGAAGAAGGATTAGAAGAATTAGAAAAAACTAAATATGATTTAGTACTAATGGATATTATGATGCCAGGAATATCAGGCATAGAATTATGCGCAAAAGTAAGAGAAAAAGTAGACTGCTCTATTATTTTTGTTACTGCTAAAGCTAATCTTGTTGATAAAATGGTAGGATTTGAAATTGGCGCAGATGATTATATTACAAAGCCTTTTGAAAACCAAGAATTAGTTTCAAGAGTAAAAGCTCATTTAAGAAAAGATAAAAGAAACAAAAAACAAAATAACGCAAACATAATAAAGGTTGGCGAAATAGAACTAAATAAAGAGAGTTATGAAGTTAAGAAAAATGGAGAGAAAATAGATTTATCAACAAGAGAATTTGAATTATTAAGATATTTAATGGAAAATAGAGGAATCGTTTTATCTAAAAGTCAAATCTTTGATTCTGTATGGGGAAGTAATTATGGTGAAATAAGTACTGTCGCTGTTCATATTAAGAATTTAAGAGATAAATTAGATAAAGAAGAAAAATATATTATTACTGTATGGGGATATGGTTATAAATTTGTGAGGTATATAGATGAATAAACGTGTAAACGTTCAAAAAGCATTCTTAATATTCATAATTGTCTTTATAATTATTAATTTATTATTTCTATTCTTTTGGTTTAAATTTGGTGTTCAATCATCTATAAAACAAGGATATAATGAACTTCAAAATGAATTACATAATGATATTATAGATAATATTGAAAAGAATATAAAAGATAACTCAAAATTAGACCCACCTTCTCTATTCAGATTAATCGCAAAAAAATATAATCTATTATTAATAGTTAGAAATAGTGAATATGAAATAATATATACTAATATAGAAAATATTAGTGATAGAGAATATTTAACTCCTTTCGTTGTAAATATTAATGACAATAACTACTTAATAAGTGTTGGTAAAACTAATACAATAAATACTATTTCAATAACAAAAAAATTTATGATTTTTGAAATAATATTTATATCTACCATTACTCTAGTAGGATTATTAATCGCAAATAAACTATTACTTGAACCTATTAATGTTACAGTAAGAGATATAAATAATTATAAATTTGGAATAAAACCTCCAAAAAGAAAAGTAACAAATGAAATATATTACTTACAAAATGAATTCGTTGATTTAACGAAAACACTAGAAAAAGAACACGAAGAACAAAACAGAATAATATCAGCGATAAGTCATGATATTAAAACACCACTAACTTCCGTTATCGGATATAGTGATTTATTAATTAATAGTAAATTAACAAAAAAAGAAATGAAAACAATTCAAGAAAAAATATATAATAAAGCTATACATATGAAAGAAATAGTATCTGATTTTGATGATTATCTATTATCTCATAAAAATAGGACATATATATTTAAAATAGTAGAAGTTAAAGATTTATTAAATAATATTAGATTTGAATATTTTGATGATTTAAAAGAAAAAAATATTAAGCTTGATATTATAAATAAAGCAAAAGGAAATGATATTATTATTGATATTGGAAAGATTAATAGAGTCTTTAATAATTTAATTGTAAATAGTATAAGACATATTAAGGAAGAAAAAGGTCATATAGTAATTGATTGTAGAGATGATAAAGATTTTTATTATTTTAAATGTATTGACAATGGAATTGGTGTAGAAGAAGAAAACTTAAAAAAAATATTTGAACCATTATATACAACAGATAAATCTAGAAAAATAAGTGGTTTAGGATTATCAATAACTAAAGAAATTGTTGAAATGCATGGTGGAGAAGTAAAAGCATATAATAATAAAGATAAAGGTTTAACTATAGAATTTAGTATTAGTAAAAATATTGATATAGAAGAATAAAAGATGCATAATTAAATGCATCTTTCTTATTTTAAAAATTAAAATTTGAATATATATACTTTTTTGTCCTATAGTTCTTTGCTTTTTCTATATTATTTGAAGCAGTTTTTGATAAATAAGAAATTCTTTGAAAATCATTTATAAAGTATACTAATGGATCTATATATCTTATTTTAGGATCTACATTAACACAAAATCTATCAATTACTTTATCATCGCTTTCATAAACATTTTCACTTTTTTGCCATATGTCAAAACTCTTTTTAACATCTTCTAAATCACAATTCTTTATAATATTAATTACTTCTTTATCACTTAAAGAGTATAATTCATCTATTGTAAGTCTATTTGTTATTACTAATGTTTGTATTAATTCCCCTAAGTATTGCATAGAAAATCTATGTTTAGGATCTATATAAGTAGAAGATAATTCACTCATAATAGAAACAAATTTCTTTGCAGGTTCTATGTTTTTAAAACTAATTTCTAATTCACCATCTTCATTTGCACCTACTATAATATCATCATATATTTCTTTTACTGTATTTAAATCTACTAATTGTTTTGTCGCACCTAGTCCATTTGATAAAGTATATTCTAGTCTATCAGCAGATAATCTAGGAGACTTATTGTCCGCTATTGAATATTTTTTATAGTCATCTACCTCTTCTAATTCTATATTATCTCTATTTAGTAAATTCATAATTTCTTTAGAATTTCTAATGACATAACTAGTCTTATCTTCAGTAGATTCTTGTGTTTTAGCATCTCCATTCATAAAATCAATTGAATGTTTAAAACAAGGAGTCGCAATATCATGAAATAATCCAGCTAAAGCTTGCTTTTTATCATATGTAAAATTCCATATAATTAAGGCAACTGCGATACTATGATCTAAACTAGACCACCAAATCTTATCATTAAACATCTTAGAATAGATAGTGCCACAACTAACACTTATACCATCTTGTTTCTGCATTTCTTTAGTATTAATATATTCATATAAAAAATCAGGAAACTCTCCTAATATTTTAAAATAATCCTTTTTTAAATCTGTCAAATTATCAAAATAATTATAACCCATAAAACCACCCAGTAAATATTATATAATATAATGATTTTTTTTAAAACAATTATTGACAACTTTTCAAAATATAGTATAATTAAGTAGTAAC
Source organism: uncultured Muribaculaceae bacterium (assembly GCA_964548815.1). GTDB lineage: Bacteria > Bacillota_I > Bacilli_A > RF39 > UBA660 > RUG13038. The sequence goes on along the minus strand of CAZJSD010000015.1, from coordinate 1,087 downwards.
TTGTCAATGCAGGTGTAGTTCAATGGTAGAACATCAGCCTTCCAAGCTGAATACGGGAGTCCGATTCTCCTCACCTGCTCCATTTGTAAAAATCGTCGGAACAACCGATGTTGAGATAAAGCTTAATTCGAAAGAATTAAGTTTTTTTGTGTTTAAGAAAGGTTGTGATGATATGTTAAATATTATTATAGAAAAACTTGATTTAAGCCCTGATTTAAAGAAAAAGATTGATTGGGCTATGAATTATACTTCTACTCCTATAAAACTTGAGAAAGGTCATTTATTTAGATTAGAACCATCTAATCTTGCTTATGTAGATCCACATAAAGTTATTATTAATGATTATACATTCTTGTTCTTTAATGGTATTAATACATTTTATGTTAATAATCTAAATGAACAACATAATTTATCTGAACTAGAAAAATTCTTTAAACTAGCTAAATGTTCTTAATACTATTCCCTAAATAAGGAATTGACATTTTCTTAAAAAGTGATATTATAAATAACCAATGAAAGAGGTAACTCTAGAAATGGAGGTACATCTATGAAAATAAAACACAATTTACCCGAAATTTATAATATTGAATTTAATGAGGAGTCAGTAGTATTTAGACTTTACTAGATACTATTGTCTCCTCTTTTTTAGTAATAAGGAGGTTTGTTTAGTGGAAGAAGAAGAAAGAAAAATTGCAGGTATTTATATTCGTGTATCAACAGAAGATCAAGCTCGTGAAGGATTTAGTTTAGGAGAACAAGAAGAAAAATTAAAACAATTATGTGATTATAAAGGTTATGAAGTATATAAAGTATATTGTGATGCTGGTATTAGTGCTAAAGATATGGAACATAGACCAAAGTTTCAAGAAATGCTAAAAGATATGAAAGATGGAAAAATCAATTATATCGTTTCTTATAAACTTGATAGAGTTACTCGTTCAGTTAGAGATTTAGAAGAACTAATCTCACAATTAGAAAAGTATAATACTTATTTAGTATGTGATAGAGATGATGTTAATACCTCTACTGCTAATGGTAGATTCTTTGTAAGAATGTTAACTGTCTTATCACAACTTGAAATTGAAAT
>CAZJSD010000014.1:0-27549 GCA_964548815.1 uncultured Muribaculaceae bacterium | reverse complement strand
AACCATTTTTCAATGGTTTCCAAGATTCTTATTTCTAAAAAGTGTTAAATTCCCGGATAAAATAGATAATAACTCTTATCCATTTGATATTAATTCACAATTAGATGATTCTGATGTTTATGAAATAGATAGAATAAAGAAAAAATTAGAAAAGATACTTTAATTTACCTATTGAAAAAAAATAATAATAATGATAAAATATTTTTAGAATAAAAGAGAGGGTAGTGATTATGGATAAATTACTAGAAACTGTAATGAATTTTATAAATGAAAATACAACATTATTAATAATAATATGCGTATTTCTAATTATTGTATTAATAGGGTATTTAATTGATAATAGTATTAAAACAAAGAGATTAGAAAAACAAATGATTAATGATGATAATAATGATATAGATGAAAGTGTACCTATAGAAGAACCTGTTAAGATTGAGGAAGAAGTACCTGAAGAACCAGTAAAAGAGGAAGTTCCTTCTATTGATCCTAATATGGAAATTAATTTAGATTTTAGAACAGAAGAAGAAAAAGAAAGAGATAATAATAAGGAAGAAAGCATTGCAAACGAAATAACTGTTGATCCAGCGATAAATGATTTATTATTAAAAGACTTTAGTAATAATGGAATAAAAGCAGTAGATGAAGAAGAAAATGATGAAGTAACATTTAATCCTATTGAAAATGTTTCATCAATTGAAGAAAAAGAAGAACCTAGTAAAGATATTCCTGATTTACCTGATTTCTCTGCTATAGAAGAAAAACCAATTATTAAAGAAGAACCAGTTAAAGAAGAATCTATTTATAAAAATGATAAGAAGTTATCTGATATATTTAAAAAGAAAACAGTAAGTGAAGAGCCAAAACTAGAAAAAACAGAAGATTATTCTAATGAACTAGATAAAATATTAAAGAAACTAAATGAAGCATCATCAACTAAAGATAGTACATTAGAAGAAACAACTGATTTCACAAATATGTTTTAAAAAAAGAATGAAATAGTTCTTTTTTTTTGATATAATTATCTAGTGTGAATAAAATTCTATTGTTAGTTGACAAAAATCAACTGAAAGTTGGTAGAAATAGAATTTTAATGGATATATAATTATTCATGTTGAAAGGAGTTTTATAATGTTAAGACTAAGAAATATTAAAAAGAGTTATAAAATGGGTAGTAATTACCAGCATGCTCTTAAAGGTATAAATGTAGATTTTAGAAAGAATGAATTTGTTTCAATATTAGGTCCATCAGGATCAGGTAAAACTACATTATTAAATGTTATTGGAGGATTAGATAGATATGACTCTGGTGATTTAATTATTAATAATATTAGTACAAAAAAGTTTAAAGATAAGGATTGGGATGCATATAGAAATAACTGTGTAGGTTTTATATTTCAATCATATAATTTAATAGGTCATATTTCAGTTCTAAAGAACGTTGAGATGAGCACTACACTTAGTGGTTATTCTAGAAAGAAAAGAAAGGATATGGCTATTAAAGCACTAGAAAAAGTAGGTTTAAAAGATCATATCAATAAGAAACCTAATCAATTATCTGGTGGACAAATGCAAAGAGTTGCGATAGCAAGAGCATTAGTTAATGATCCTAATATAATACTAGCAGATGAACCAACAGGAGCATTAGATACTAAAACAAGTAAACAAATAATGGATTTAATAAAAGAAGTATCTAAAGATAAATTAGTAATAATGGTTACTCATAATCCAGACCTTGCTAAAGAGTATTCTAATAGAATTATTGAATTTCAAGATGGAGAAGTTATAAATGATACTAATCCATTTAATGGAGAAGAAGTAAATGAAGAAATAAATATTAAAAAGACAAAGATGAGTTATTTAAATGCAATTGGTTTATCATTTAATAACTTAAGAACTAAAAAAGGAAGAACAATATTAACAGCGTTCGCATCTTCAATAGGTATTATTGGTATATCCTTAATATTATCATTATCTAATGGTTTCCAAAAACAAATAGATAAATTTGAAAGAGATACATCTGATGCGATGCCTATAGTAATATCATCTACAAAGATAAGTACAGAAACAATAACTGATACATTAACAAGTTCAAGTAGTAAAGAATACGAAACAAAAAATGAAATTACAATTAAAAATGAAGAAAAGAAAAATACATATAATAATATAAATGAAGATTTTATTAATGCATTAAAGAAAATGGATAAAGACTATGTATCTTCATTTAATATGACTTATCCTGCTAATTTAAATATTATTCAAACAGACGGAGATAAGTATTTCTCTATAGATAGTATTAGTTCAAGTGATATGATGTCTATGATGCTTAATCAAGGTATTCAAAAGACTATATTGCCCTATAAGAATATAGATGATTATGAAATAAGTAAAATAATTACTGATTATTATGATGTTGTTTCAGGAAGACTTCCTAAAGAAAAAGATGAGGTAGTTATTGAAATAAAAGCAGATAATACTATTGATGAAGATTTTTCAAAAGCATTAAATATTAAAGGTGATAGCTTAAAATATGAAGATTTATTAAACGTTACTTTTAAATTAGTATTAAATGATGATTATTATTTAGATTATGGTGAATATTATTTACCTAAATTAATAAATAAAGATTTATATGATAATGAGAATAATATAACTTTAAAAGTAGTAGGAGTATTAAAAGTAAAAGAATCTAAAACAGATATAGCTACTCCAAGTAATGGTATTTACTATACTGCAGCGCTTCAAGATTATATATTAGAAAAGAATGGTAATTCTAGTATAGTAAAAAAACAAGAAGAGTCTGATTCTAATGTAATGACTGGTGAAAAGTTTGATTTATCTACTGATGATGGAAGAAGAAGTAAAGATCAATTATTAGGTTATTTAGGAAAGAAAACTAGTCCAAGTGTTATATATATTTATCCAAAAGACTTTGATACTAAAGATAAGATAGTTGAATATCTAGATAAATATAATAAAAAACAAAGTGATGAAAATAAGATTGAATATTTAGATAATGCCGATTTAATTACTACTATGAGTGGTGGAATAATGACTGGTATTACATCAGTATTAATTGCATTCTCTTCTATATCATTAGTTGTATCTTCTATAATGATAGGTATTATTACTTATATTTCAGTTTTAGAAAGAACAAAAGAAATAGGTATACTTAGAAGTTTAGGAGCAAGAAAGAAAGATATTAGAAGAGTATTTAATGCAGAAACATTTATTATTGGTTTATCTTCTGGATTATTAGGTATATTTATATCAGGAGTACTTTTAATTCCAATTAATATTATATTAAAAGCTATAACAGGTCTTGAGAATGTAGCTATATTGGATATAAATGCCTCAATAATACTTATTATTGTTAGTATAACATTAACATTAATAGGTGGTGCGATTCCTTCTAGATTAGCATCTAAGAAAGATCCTGCAGTATCATTAAGAACAGAATAGACAATAGTCTATTCTTTTTTATATTTATCCCAAAATTTAACCATATTCTTTTTTTATACTTAAATTAAAAGGAAGTGATAATTAGGCTTACTTGAAATTATTTAGATAAAAAGATATACTATAGATATAGGAGAATATATGAAAAAGATAATACTAATTCCATCTTATGAACCTGATGATAAATTAATAGAGTTAGTTAATAAACTTAAAGAAAATAATTTAGATATTGTGGTTGTTAATGATGGTAGTGGAAAAGAATATGATGAAATTTTTGATATAATAAATAAAAAATCTAAAGTTATTAGTTATGAAACTAATAAAGGAAAAGGATATGCTTTAAAGATAGGTTTAGAATATATAAAAGAAACTTATAATGAGTATGTAGTTGTTACTATGGATAGTGATGGACAACATAGTGTTAAAGATGCAATAAAGCTATCAAATTACGCTGAAAAACATTTAAATGAGTTAGTTATAGGAAAAAGAATAAGAAGTGAAAAAACACCTCTTAGAAGCAAAATAGGTAATGGTATAACTATGCTTGTATATAGATTATCCACAGGAGTAAAAGTATATGATACTCAAACAGGTTTAAGAGCGTTTTCTAATAACTTAATGGATTTTATGTTAAATGTAGAAGGTAATAGATATGAATATGAAATGAACGTATTATTACTCGCTCCATCTAATGATATTAAAATAAAAGAAATAGAAATAGAAACTATATATATTGAAAATAATAAAGCATCACATTTTAATACAATCAAAGATTCATATAGGGTATATAAAGAAATAATAAAATATTCTTTATCATCAATAGTTAGTTTCTTTATAGATTATTTATTTTTTACTATATTTAGTCTATTTTTAAATGTAACGTATTCTAATATATTCGCAAGAATAATATCTGCTAGTATTAACTTTACTATAAATAAAAAACTTGTATTTAAGAGTAATAAAAAAGTAATTACTTCCCTATTAGAATATACATTACTTGCGATTACTATACTGATACTTAATACTTGTTTATTAAATTTATTAGTATATCTAGGATTAAATAAATATTTATCTAAAATAATTGTAGAAGTAGGCCTTTCAATAATCAGTTTCCTTGTTCAAAAAAGGATGGTGTTTAGAAAAAATGAAAGGAAAAATACTAAATAGTATTTTTATCTTACTTCTTTTTTCTTTTACTTTATATGTAGTTTTAAATACATTTGTATTAACTAAGGTATATGAAAAGGTAGAAGTTCCTATCACTATAAAAGAAGAAAAGAATAAAGATGTAAATGTTACTGATACTAGTTATAAAGATGATAATATTTCCATTGAATTAACCGAACAAAGAAGTAATAATACTACTATTTATATTGCAGATATAGTACTATCTGATTCAAAATATTTAAAAACAGCTTTTGCGAAAAGTAGTTATGGGAAAAATATTACTGATAAGACATCTTCTATAGCAAGTTCTGTTAATGCTATACTTGCAATTAATGGAGATTATTATGGGGTGCAAGAAAAGGGATATGTTTTAAAAAATGGAACAATATATAGAAATACTCCATCATATAATCAAGAAGATTTAGTTATATATAAAGATGGTTCTTTTAAAATAATAAATGAAAGTGAAGTATCATTAGAAACTTTATTAAAAGAAGGAGCGTATAATGTTTTATCATTTGGACCAGGGTTAGTAGAAAATGGTAATATTACTGTCGGAGTTAATGATGAAGTTGGAAAAGCTATGAATAGTAATCCAAGAACAGCGATAGGTATTATAGATGATAATCACTATGTATTTGTTGTAAGTGATGGAAGAACTAGTGAAAGTACTGGTCTGTCATTATATGAACTTGCAACTATATTAAAAAATCTTGGTTGTAAAACTGCATATAATTTAGATGGAGGTGGATCATCAACAATGGTATTTAATAACGAAGTTATAAACAATCCTGTCTCTATGGGAAGATCTACTTCTGAAAGGAGTGTGAGTGATATTGTCTATATTGGATATTAAAAAGCAAATAAAAAATTATACAATTTTTACTATATATGTATTATCACTTGGGATAATATATGAATTATTTTCACATAAAGTATATTCACCATATATGTATCTAGCATTCACTATTCCATTATTTGCATTAGTCATTACATTGATAATTAATAAATTAAAAATACAAATAAATAATTATTCTAACAAATTTTTTAATTATAGTATTATAACTTTAACAGTAGGTAGTCTAGTAAAAGGTGCATTAGATATATATGGTACAACTAATAAACTAGTTTATTTATATTTAATAATTTCTATAATATTTTTCTTTATATCATTAATAATACATATTATAAATGATTGACAAGATTGTTAGAAGTGTTATAATTTAATTACACATATTTGTGTAGAGGTCGCGATTAAAATAAGTATAATTCACGATAACTTGAATTAGATGAAAGAATTAAAAAGGGTTAATCGCCGAAGGGTATAATAGTTCAAGATATTATATTCCTGGGTATATAGTTAATATCTATATAACTGTCATCGTAAGATGGGGAGCTACAAAATATATTAATATTGTAAAAAATAGCTCTCCCTTGAATAATATTTAGAAGGAGGGCTTTTTAATGGCTAAATTATTTAAGGGGTCTGGTGTAGCCTTAGTGACACCATTTTATAAAACAAAGAAAGGTAATCTAAAAGTTGATTATGATGCATTAAAAGATTTGGTAAAGTATCATAAGAAGAATAATACTGATGCGATTATTATCTGTGGAACAACAGGAGAAGCATCTACATTATCAGATAAAGAACACATTAAAACAATTAAAAAGTGTGTTGAATATGCTAATGGTAAAATACCAGTAATCGCAGGAACTGGTTCTAATGATACTAAACATGCAGTTTATATGTCTAAAGAAGCAGAAGATGTTGGTGCTGATGGACTACTTTGTGTAACACCTTATTATAATAAGACTAATCAAGAAGGATTAAAATTATATTATAAAAGAATATCAGATAATGTTGATATTCCAGTAATTATGTATAATGTTCCTAGTAGAACAGGAGTTAATATTCTTCCTAAGACTGCTATTGATATTGCTAATGAAAATGAGAATGTAGTAGCAATCAAAGAAGCATCAGGTAATATTGAACAAGTAAGAGAAATATGTGAATCAAAAGCATTAGATGTATATTCAGGAAATGATGATCAAATATATGACGTTTTAGATGAAGGTGGAATTGGTGTAATATCAGTATTTGCGAATATATTCCCAAATGAAGCTCATGATATAGTAAATGAATATCTAAATGGTAATAAAACAGAATCATTAAAGATGCAAAAAGATGCTTTAGAAGTAATGAAAGCATTATTCTCAGATGTAAATCCTATACCAGTTAAGAAAGCAGTTCAAATGGAAGGATTATGTGAAGGATATGTAAGAGAACCTCTAGTAGAATTAAGTGATGCTAAAACATTAAGATTAGTTCAAGTAATAGATAGTTATAGAAAGAGATTTTAATCTCTTTTTTTTCTTACATTTATATGATATTATATGGATATAGGTGTTTAATATGGGAAAAAATTATAGTGAAGAATTATCTAAATTAATAGATAAAGAAGTATTAAAAAATGATTTATTATCAATTGTATATATTAATGATAATAGAACTAATGGTAAATTTGAAAGAGTAGAAATAGACTTAATTAATCTAAAAATGAGGGTAGTTAATGATGAGAGTACTACTATTTATAATATAAGTAAGATAAATAAATATTATTTAAAGTCTTATATAAAAAAGTATAATCTTCCTGCTTGGTCTAATTTACCTATGGGTGATTTACTTGCTTTGGATATGCCTAATAAAACAATTACATTATATTATGATAATTCAAAAATAGGTGGGACTAATTTAGACAAATATGTTGTTAATTTATATTCTAGAATTCCAAAGGATGGATTAGAATATATAGATAAGTTATTAGAATATATAATGTCATTAAAAAAAGAGAAGAAACAAATTAAATAGTTCTTCTCTTTTATATTAGTTATTATTTTTTGTAGGTATAAATGGAATAATTCTAGATGCGAAATCACGGAAGTTTTGAGTTTGCATTATTACCATACCTGGTCCTGTTATTTTAGTTAAGAATAATCCTTCACCACCAAATATAACATTTTTAATTCCTTTTACTGTTTCTATTTCATATTTACAAGTCTTATCAAAACATACGATATTACCTGTATCTACTAAAATACTTTCTCCGTCTTTTAGCTCTACTTTATTAGTGTTTCCATCTACTTCTAGGAAAACAGTTCCTTCTCCACCTATTTCTTGAAGAACAAAACCTTCACCACCAAATAAACCTGCGCCAAACTTTTTAGTTAAAGCAACTTTTAATGTAATTGAATCTTCAGCACATAAGAATGATCCTTTTTGAGCGATTAATCCAGGATGATTCTTATCAAATTTGATAGGAATAATTTCTCCAGGAGCAGAAGAAGCAAATGCTATTGTTGCGCCATCTGCAAGTGATTTATAAGTATTCATAAATAAACTATCTCCTGAAAGCATTCTACCTAAACCACTAAATAGACCACCTTTAGTATCAGTAATCATTTCAAAATTAGGATCTCTCCAGCACATACCACCACTTTGAGTATATACTGATTCTCCTTTGTTTAATTTGATTTCAACATATGGTACTGTATTACCAACTATTTCATATTTCATATAATTCCTCCATTTCTTAAATAAAGTATATCATAAAATAGTATAATTTTTTATTTATTTTTTAAAATATAAATAAATCATTTCTGTTCGTTGTTTTCTTATTATAATAATGATAAAATATTTAAGAAATGGGTGATAATATGTTTAAATTAGTATCTAAGTATAAACCATCAGGAGATCAACCAGAAGCTATTAATGAGTTGGTAGATGGTATTAATTCTGGTAAGAAAGAACAAGTATTATTAGGTGCGACAGGTACTGGTAAAACTTTTACTATTGCAAATGTAATAGAAAAAGTAAATAAACCAACACTTGTTCTTGCGCATAATAAGACATTAGCAGGTCAATTATATTCAGAATTAAAAGAATTATTCCCAGAAAATAGAGTAGAATATTTTGTTAGTTATTATGATTATTATCAACCAGAAGCATATGTCCCATCATCTGATACATATATTGAAAAAGATGCATCTATTAATGATGAAATAGATGAATTAAGACATTCTGCTACTTCAGCATTAATATCTAGAAGAGATGTTATAGTAGTAGCATCTGTTTCTTGTATATATGGTTTAGGAGAAAAAGAAGAATATGAAAAGAATACACTTACTTTAAAAGTAGGTGAAACTAAAAGTAGAGAAGAAATACTTCATAAACTAGTAGATATGTTATATGAAAGAAATGATATGGATTTAGTAAGAGGTACTTTTAGAGCAAGAGGAGATTCTATTGAAGTAGTTCCTGCTTATTCTAAGTCTAAAGGATATAGAATAGATTTATTTGGAGATGAAGTAGAAGGATTAATAGAATTTGATACTTTAACAGGTCAAGTTATAGAAAGAAAGCAAACAATAACAGTATTTGCGGCATCTCACTTTGTAACATCGGAAGATAAATTAAAGATGGCTTGTAAGTCTATAAGAGAAGAATTAAACGAAAGATTAGAAGTATTAAAGAAGGAAAATAAGTTATTAGAATTTCAAAGATTAAATGAAAGAACTAATTATGATTTAGAATTATTAGAAGAAACTGGTTTTTGTAAGGGTATAGAGAACTATTCTAGACATTTAACATTTAGAAAAGAAGGAGAAGCACCTCCTACATTAATAGATTTCTTCCCTAAAGATTTCCTTTTAGTAGTAGATGAATCTCATGTAACACTTCCACAAGTTCGCGCAATGTATAACGGAGATAGAATGAGAAAATCGGTACTTGTAGAGTATGGATTTAGATTACCAAGCGCACTTGATAATAGACCACTTAAATTTGATGAGTTTAATGATAGATTAAATCAAGTTATTTATGTATCTGCTACTCCTGGTGATTATGAGTTAGATAGAGTTAATAATAAAGTAGTAGAACAAATAATTAGACCAACAGGATTACTTGATCCAACAATTGAAGTAAGACCTTCAACTGGTCAAATAGATGATCTTATTTATGAAATAAAAGAAAGAAATAAGAAAAATGAAAGAACTCTTATTACAACTCTTACTATACGTATGAGTGAAGAATTAACTAACTATTTAAAGAACGCAGATATAAAAGTAGCGTATCTACATAATGAAATACATACTTTAGAAAGAATGGAAATAGTTCATGATTTAAGAGCGGGTAAATATGATTGCGTAGTAGGAGTAAACTTACTTAGAGAAGGTATAGATATACCAGAAGTATCTCTAATTGCTATATTAGATGCGGATAAACAAGGATTCTTAAGAAGTACTAGATCCCTTATCCAAACAATAGGAAGAGCAGCAAGAAACGCGAGTGGTGAGGTTATAATGTACGCAGATACTATATCTGAATCTATGGATGAAGCGATTAAGGAAACTAATAGAAGACGTTCAGTACAAGAAAAATATAATGAAGAACATGGTATTACTCCTAAAACTATTATTAAACCTATTCAAGACGTTATTAAGAATACTGATAAATCTATTAGTGATAGATCTAGTGTAACTATGACTAAGAAAGAAAAAGAAAAATTAATGGCAGATTTAGAAAAAGAAATGATGAAAGCAGCTAGAGACTTAGACTTTGAAAGAGCAACAGAATTAAGAGATGCTTTATTTGAATTGAGAAGTAATTAATTACTTCTCTTTAATTTGCAATATTATTTAAAATATGGTATTATAACCACCAACAAAAAAGGGGGTTTTTTTGTGAAAAGAAATTTGAAAAAAGCTGCGTTATTTGGAGTGCTTTCACTATCTTTATTAGCGGGATGTGCTAAAAATAAAGAACCAGATAATACTGTGGATTTTGCTAGAATACAGGCAGAACAAAACTATATAAATATAGATAAATTATCTGTAGATGATGTTGTTACTACTTTATATAATCCAACATTAGATTTAAAAGATAATGATATTGTTCCTATTTCAGAGGACTATATTCCATATGTTAAATTCGCAACAAATAAGGATAAAGAAAGTTTTACTGTAAATGATTTAAATAAAATATTAACTCTAGAATTAGTAGTAACAGATGAAGATTTATCATGGATTAATTATTGTACTAATTTAAGAGTTTTAAATCTAAATTATGTGGCTAATACAGATGTTACAAGATATATAAATGAATTACCTTTATTAGATTCATGCACTATTAGAAGTGCTTCTACTGATTTAATTGAAGTAAATGATGATTATTTTAAATTTTTAAAAAATGCAAAATCTTTAAACATTCATTACAAAGTAGATATAGATGAAGATTATATTTCAAAGACTAGTATTAAAGAATTATCAGTTGTTTCTAGTTATAAATCAAGAATTAATTATAAGAAATTAACAAACATAGACTTATTAAAAATAGATACTGAAGATGAATATCCATATAATTCTGCTATTTATTTTACAACAGAAGATAAGGAATATTTAAATAAAGCAGGAGTAGCTATTGAAGTGGGTGAAGAAGTTCTTAGAGTTAATAAACAATTAGATGAGATTAATGATTCGTTAGGAATAACTAAAGATGATATCGATTTAAAAAAATACGAAAAGATAGCAGCGTATGTAATGAATAAAATGGATTATGGTGATGGTAATAAAACCAAAGAATATTATGAAACTGGATTTTTAAATGCTCCATTAAATGGAGATGAGGGTGTATGTGGTAACTATTCTGCATTAGTAGAGGCATTATGTTTAAGAAATGGATTAGATTGTTATATTCTCTCAAGTGGTCAACATGCATGGAACTTAGTAAATATAAATGGCTTATATGCCCATGCTGACATAACAACATTCGATGCTATTTTAGATAGAGACAATGTGAATGTTAATTTAATTGAAAATTATGTTAAGATATGTGGATATGCCCCTTTATTATTTACTAATCCAGCTGATTATGGAGATGCTTATAAAGAAGAAGAGTATCCAGAAGAATATAAAAAGTATCTAGATAGACTTGCACATCCAACTAAAGAACCAGTTCATAAAAAAGTATTACTTCCATAATATAAAAAATAACAGATGTAATAATTACATCTGTTTTCTTATCTTTGCATAAGTTAATACGTCTTCTTTTTGGCTCTTATCTAGTGAATGATATATACTTATTATTTCATTATCTTCATCTTTAACAGAACTATTAACTAATGGATTATCAGTTCTTTCTAATAAATAATCTATGGACACATCTAAAAAATCTGCAATCTTTATTAATGTTTCAGCACTAGGTAATGCTTTGCCGCTTTCATATGCACTTATTGTTTCTTGTGATACTTCAGCTGCTATAGATAATCTAATTTGTGTTATATTCTTTTTATTTCTTATTTCTTTTAATCTCATAATATCAATCCTTTATATTAATTTTACAAAAAGTAATTGTAATTTTTAGATATATAGTCTATAATTAGTATAAATACAATCTATATAAAATATGCATGATATGTGTATAGGTTGAGAAAGGAGGTATTAGTGTGGAAGAAAAAAATGAAGTTGTTTTAAAAGAAAGTAATACACCTGCATTATTAGGCTTTATATTTTCCCTAACAGTATGCTTATATTTTCCAGGGTTAATACTTTCAATTATAGGTTTAGCAACTGCCAAAAAATATAAGAATCAAAGAAAAGGTTTAGCAATTGCCGGAATAGTAATTTCGGGACTTCTTTTAATTATTTCAATTGGTATGTATAGTAATGGAAGTATTGGTGGAAATAGTAGTTCAGGTAGTTCTAGTAACACAAATAATTCTATAGTAAAAAAACAAGAACCTAAAATAATTGAGTATACTAAAGTTGATATTGATACTATGGAAGATGCTTTAGATAATAATGCAGCAGCAGCTAAAGATACATATAATGGTAAATATCTTGAAATATCTGGTAGATTAGGACCCATAGATTCTGATTTAAAATATATTTCTTTATTATCTCCAACGGATGAATGGGATATTATTGGTGTTCATTGTACATTAAAAAATCAACAAGTTAAGGATGTAGTAAAATCTTTAACTAAAGATCAAAACATCATAGTAAAAGGAAAAATAACTGATGTAGGTGAAGTTTTAGGATATTATTTAGATGTAGATGAAATTATAGCTCAATAGTAATTCGTTAAAAAAATGTAGTATGTTCGCTACATTTTTTTTATATTTTTTGCTATAATAACAAATGTTTGAGGTGTTGTTATGAATGATAAGATAATAATTAGAGGAGCAAGAGAGAATAATCTTAAGAATATTAATATAGATTTACCTAAGAACAAGTTAATTGTTATGACTGGAGTTTCTGGATCAGGTAAGTCTTCTTTAGCGTTCGATACTATTTATGCTGAAGGTCAAAGAAGATATGTAGAGAGCTTAAGTAGTTATGCTAGACAGTTTTTAGGAGTTTCTGAAAAACCAGATGTAGATTCAATTGAGGGACTTAGTCCTGCGATAAGTATTGATCAAAAGACTACTAATAATAACCCTAGATCAACAGTAGGTACAGTAACAGAAATATATGATTATTTAAGATTGTTATTTGCTAGGATTGGTGTTCCATATTGTCCTAATCATAATATACCTATTACTAGCCAAACTATTGAAGAAATGACTAATAAAGTACAAAGTTTAGAAGAAGGCTCTAAGATAATGATTTTGGCTCCTATTGTGCATGGTGAAAAAGGTACTCATAAAGATTTATTTGATGATTTAAGAAAAGATGGATATGTAAGAGTTAGAGTTAATGGTGAAATAAGAGATTTATCTGAAGATATAGTACTTGAAAAGAATAAGAAATCTAATATAGATGTAGTAGTAGATAGATTAATAATAAGAGATGATATTAGAAGTAGATTATTTGAGGCATTAGAAACTGCTTCTAAGTTATCTGGTGGAAAAGTAGTAATAGATGTTATAGGTAAAGATGAGATAATTCTTTCTGAGAACTTTGCGTGTCCTCATTGTGATTATTCTCTTCCAGAACTTGAACCTAGAATATTTAGTTTTAATGCTCCATATGGTGCTTGTCCTTCTTGTAAAGGATTAGGTTTTAAAGAAAAAATCGATGGAGACTTAATAATTCCAGATGATAGTAAAAGTTTAAATCAAGGTTGTATAGTGCCATATAAGAATATGGATGATGATAATATAATTATACAAAAACTAGGTATATTATGTGATAAATACAATATAGATATAAATAAACCATGGAAGAAATTAACTAAATCTGAAAAAGATTTAATTCTTAATGGTAATGGAGAAGTTATTCATTATAACTTTAAGACTAGAAGTGGAAATATAATGGATAATTTTGAAGAGAATAATGGAGTTCTTGGTTATTTAGAAAGAAGATACGCTGAAACAACAAGTGATTTTGTAAGAGAATGGCTTGGTAATTACGCTATAGAGTCTCCATGTGAAGTATGCCATGGTTCTAGATTACAAGAACATGTTCTTCATATATTTATAAAGAAAAAGAATATAGATGATTTATGTAAGATGAGTATTAAAGACTTATATGAATTTATATGTAATTTAAAACTTAATAAAGAGGAAGAAGAAATATCTAGATTATTAATAAAAGATATTAAAGATAGACTTGGTTTCTTAATAAATGTAGGTTTAGATTATTTATCACTTGCTAGATCTGCTTCATCCCTTTCTGGTGGAGAAAGTCAAAGAATTAGACTTGCGACTCAAATAGGATCTAGACTTTCTGGAATATTATATGTACTTGATGAACCAAGTATTGGTCTTCATCAAAGAGATAATGAAAGATTAATTAATTCTCTTATTCAAATGAGAGACCTTGGTAATACTTTAATAGTAGTAGAACATGATACTGATACTATGCTTGCGGCTGATTACTTAGTAGATATTGGACCAAAGGCAGGTGTAGATGGTGGATATGTTGTCGCAGAAGGTACTCCAAAAGAAGTAATGGATAATCCTAAGTCTTTAACAGGTAGATATTTAAAAGGTATAGAAAAGATAGAGACTCCTAAGAAAAGAAGAAAAGGTAATAAATTAAATATAGAAGTAAAAGGAGCTTCTGAAAATAACTTAAAGAATATAGATGTTAAGTTCCCTTTAGGTAAATTTATATGCGTTACTGGAGTATCTGGTTCAGGAAAGAGTACTTTAGTTAATGAAATATTATATAAAACTCTTAGAAATAATTTATATAAAACTAAAGAAAAACCAGGTAAATGTAAGAAAGTAACTGGTATAGAAAACATAGATAAGGTAGTAAATATATCACAAGATCCAATAGGTAAGAGCCCTAGAAGTAATCCAGCGACATATGTTGGAGTATTTGATGATATAAGAGATGTATTTGCGGAGACTAAAGAAGCTAAAATAAGAGGATACTTAAAGGGAAGATTCTCATTTAATGTAAAAGGTGGACGTTGTGAAGCATGCTGGGGAGATGGAGTTAAGAAAATAGAGATGCATTTCCTTCCAGATGTTTATGTTCCATGTGAAATATGTCATGGTACTAGATATAATAGTGAAACTCTTCAAATTAAGTTTAAGGGTAAAAATATTTCAGAAGTACTAGATATGACAGTAGATGAAGCTTTAGTATTCTTTGAAAATATTCCTAAAGTTAAGAATAAACTACAAACTATGCAAGATGTAGGACTTGGTTATATTAAACTAGGACAAAGCGCAACTACACTTTCTGGTGGTGAAGCTGCAAGAGTTAAACTTGCAAAAGAGCTACAAAAAAGACCTACTGGCAAGAGTTTATTTATTCTTGATGAACCTACTACTGGACTTCATACAGATGATATTAAAAAATTACTAGTTATTTTAAATAGAATAGTTGATAATGGTGATACAGTTATAGTTATTGAACACAATTTAGATGTCATAAAGATGGCTGATCATATCATAGATTTAGGTCCAGAAGGTGGAGATGGCGGTGGGACAGTTGTATTTGCTGGAACACCAGAAAGCATTATACAAGATAGCGTTAGTTATACTGGTAAATTTTTGAAAGGAATTTTATAAAATTCCTTTTTATTTTTATTATTTTTTGATATAATTTAGTAGAAGGATGATAATATGAAAGCAATAATAAGTGAAAAGAATGGTAAAAGACTTAATAGATTTTTAGACTGGGTCATATATATGGCTGGTTATTCTTTAGCGTTATTCTTAGTAGATATGATTTTTGATGCTTTTGAAGTAGATAATATAGTATATTATTTTATCGCATCTATAATTATATATATACTAAATAAGACTATTAAACCAGTTATATTTAAACTTACATTACCTATAACAGGTCTAACATTTGGATTATTCTATTTTGTTGTGGATTTCCTTATGCTTGAAATAGTAGATATAGTCTTAATGAGACATTTTGATATATATGGTATTTTCTGGGGAATCTTTATTGCGTTCATCCTAGCTATAGTTCATTTTATTATAGATGAAGTAATAGTAAAACCAATTATAAGGAGTTGTGATAAGAAATGATTGACTCTATAAATATTGGAAGTATAACAATTAATCTATATTCGTTATGTATTTTATTTGGAGTAATAATTGCGTATATAGTAATAATGAAGGAAGCAAAAAGAAAACAAATCGATAACGATATAATGTTTAATATAATTTTTTATGGAATACTTGCAGGTATAATAGGCGCAAGATTATATTATGTAATATTTAATTTTGAATATTATAGATATCATCTAGATGAGATAATAAAAATATGGCATGGTGGTCTTGCGATACATGGTGGGATAATAGGTGGATTTATTGTGGTATATTTATATTCAAAAAAGAAGAATATATCATTATTAAAACTAACAGATACTATTCTTCCAGGAGTATTAATTGCGCAAGCTTTTGGTAGATGGGGTAATTTCTTTAATCAAGAAGCATATGGAATATCAGTATCAAAAGAATTATTACATAATTTATTAGTACCTAATTTCATAATAGAAGGTATGCATATTAATGGATTATATTATTTGCCAACATTTTATTTTGAAAGTATATTTTGTATATTAGGTTTTATCTTAATACTAATATTAAGAAGAAAGATAAAATTTAATGGTTTTTCTACAGCTTTTTATCTAATATGGTATGGCTCATTAAGATTTGTAATAGAATACTTTAGAACTGATAGTTTGATGTTATTTAATATAAAGGTTGCGATGATAGTATCTGCCATTATGATATTAATAGGAATAATAATTATTATAAGAAATAGAAAGAATAAGGAGTGATAATATGACATTTTCAGCAAAAATAAAAGAAGAAATATCTAAGACAGAGATAGATAAAATAGAAGCAATATCTGAATTATCTGGTATTTTATGTACTAATGCAGATATAAAACTATATTCGATAAGAATACAAACAGAAAATTTAAATGCCGCTAATAGAATATTTAAAATAGTTAAAGATGTATATGATGTTACTAGTAATATAACAGTTAGAAATAACTATAATTTCAAGAAAAATGAAATATATATTATAGAAATAAAGAAAAATGTTCCTGAGATTATAAAAGATATAGGTTTAATTGGAGAACAAGGATTTGTTATTGATGAAGTACCTAAAGAAGAAATAGTTGCGGATGATAATTTAAAGAGTGCTTTTATAAGAGGATGTTTCTTAATAAGTGGATCAGTAAATGATCCTAAGACTAGTAGATATCATTTAGAAATAATATCTAATAATGTTAAACATGCTGAGTTTTTAAAGAATTTAATTAATAGTTATAATTTAAATTCTAAGACTTTAAGAAGAACAAAAGGATATATGGTTTATATAAAAGAATCTGAAAAGATAAGTGATTTCTTGAAGTTAATAAAGGCATATAATGGAGTAATGTACTTTGAAGATATTAGAGTATATAGAGAAAAAGTAAACTTAAATAATAGAATTAATAATTGTGAACAAGCAAATGTTGAAAAGTCATTAGCGTCTTCTAATAAACAAATAAGTGATATTAACTATATTAAAGAAAAGGATGCATATGAATTACTAGATGATAAAGTAAGATTAGTCGCTGAATATAGAGTTAAGTATCCAGATAGTTCTTTAATAGAATTAAGTGAAATTATATCAGTTGAAACTAATAATAAAATAACTAAATCATGTGTTAATCATAGATTAAGAAAAATTAAAGATTTAGCAGATAAATTAAGAAATAAGGAATAAAAATTAAAAATTATTAACTTATTACTAAAAGACTTTATGTCTTTTTTTATTTGTGTTATAATTTAATTAAGGTGAAAATATGAATAAAAAGGAATTTAGAACTTTAGATGAACAAGTATCTATTCTAAAGAATAAAGGATTAGAAATAAATAATGAAGAGCAAGTTAAAGATATTCTTTTAAGAGAAAACTATTTCTTTATTAATGGATATAGATCAATTTTTTATACTAAAGACAGAAAATTTATACCAGGTACTAAATTTAGTGAATTATATTCTACTTTCTTATTTGATAGAAATGTTAGAAATTTACTATTCAAGAACTTATTAGTAGTAGAAAATAATATTAAGAGTATTATTTCATATCAATTAAGTAAGAAGTATGGTTATAAAGAATCTGATTATTTAAATCCTAAGAATTTCACCCGTGACATAAAAGAGTCTAGAAGAGTAGAAGATGTTTTAAATAAAATGAAAAGACAAATAAGAATAAATGGAGAAAAACATACCGCTACTTTTCACTATATGACTAAATATAATTATGTTCCTTTATGGATTTTAGTAAAAGTATTATCATTTGGTTTAATTAATGAATTGTTTGGAATTTTAAAAGAAGAAGATAAGCAAGAGATTGCGGATATCTATGGATTAGATAAAGATACTTTAAAAGTATATATTCAATTATTATCTAATTATAGAAATCTATGTGCTCATGAGGATATAGTATTTGATCATAGGACACAAGTATATATAGATGATACTAAGTATCATAAATTATTAAATTTAAAACAAAATGATTTGGGAGAATACATACAAGGAAAAACTGATTTATTCGCAGTAGTAATTATATTTAAACAGATGCTTCAAAAAGAAAGATTTAATGAATTTATGAGAGAATTAAATGTATGTTTTGAAGTATTTAGTAACAATGTAAGTGTTATAAAAATTGAAAAATTATATGATAGAATGGGCTTCCCTATTAATTATATGGATATCCAAGAAATGTAGGAGATGGTTTTAATTGGATAAAGATAAAAAAAGAGGATTATTAAAATATTTTTTATTCTATGTTTTTACTATATTTAGTGCGATAGTTGCGGTAATACTATATTTAAAGTATTTTCCAGTACAATCAAAAGTAATTACTGAAACAGTAAATAAGACTATGGTTAGTGAAGAAGGCATAGAAGAAGCAATTGGTGGAGTATATGATGCCGTTGTTACTGTACAAAGTTATTCTAATGATCAATTAATTGGTACAGGATCAGGTTTTATATATAAACAAGAAGATAAAGGATATATATTAACTAACAATCACGTTATTGATAACGCTAATGGATATAGAGTATTACTTCCAAATGGAGAAGAAGTAGATGCGAAACTATTAGGTTCAGATGAATATTCGGATTTAGCAGTTTTATCTATAGATAAAGATAAAGTTACTAAGGTTGCTAAATTAGGAGATAGTGATTTAATTACTGTTGGAAATACAGTATTTACTGTAGGTTCTCCAATGGGTAGTGATTATAGTGGTTCAGTAACAAGAGGTATAATATCTGCGAAAGAAAGAACAGTAGAAACAAATGATGTTGTTACTAAAGTAATTCAAACAGATGCTGCTATAAATCCTGGTAATTCAGGTGGACCACTAGTAAATTTAGCAGGTGAAGTAATAGGAATTACATCTATGAAACTTGCTCAAGAAGATATTGAAGGTATGGGATTTGCTATACCAATAAATGATGTTAAAGTATATGTACAAAACTTAGAAAAAGGAGAAAATATAAGTAGACCAGTACTAGGAGTATCATTAATAAATGTTACTGATCGATATAGATTATACTATTATAGAATAAATGTTGATTCTAGAATTTCATCTGGAGTAGTAGTTGCGGAAGTACAAAGAGGTAGTGGTGCAGCTAAAGCAGGACTTGAAACAGGAGATGTAATTGTTAAAATTGATGATAAGGATGTTGACTCAATTTCAAAATTAAGGTATTATTTATATCAGTATAAGATTGGTGATAAAGTAAAAGTTACTTATATTAGAGATGGTAAAACAAAAACAGTAGAAGTAACATTAGAAGGGAATTAGGATATGGAAAAAAAGGGAAATGGTAAAAGAATATTTGCGATAATCGGAATAATAATTCTATTATCAGTTATAGTATTTGTAATCTCGTTTAGTTTAAGTAAAGGTAAGAGAGCAGAAGTTAAATTAAAGACTTTAGCAGGTATTTTCTATAAGTATTATTATGAAGATAATTCTGATAAGAAAGATAAAGATAAAATAAAAGTATTCTTATCAAATTATGCTGCGTCTGGATTAACTATTAAATTAACAGATATGGAAACATATATTGATACACATAAAGTAGAAGACTATAAGTTGTTAAAAAAATGTGATAAAGAAAAGACGACTATAGTAATATATCCAAAAGCTCCATATAATAAAGAAGACTATGAAATAAGATTAAATATGAATTGTAATTTCTAAGATACATTTAAAAATGTATCTTTTTTATTGTTATCTTAATAAATGTAGTAAAATTGTAGTAATATTGTAGAAAAGTGTTGACTTTTCCATTTTTTGGTGTTAACTTATTATTCGAGGAGGCAGATTATGGAGAATAAAACAAGCGCAATTAATATACAAGTAGATAGTAATGTAAAAAAGGAAGCTACTATGGTTTTAACTGAACTAGGTTTATCAATGAGTTCAGCTATTAATTTATTTTTAAAACAAGTAGTTAAAAAGAATGGTATTCCTTTTGATGTTACTAATGCTGTTGAGAATAAAAAAATATTAGATGTAGTATGTGCACTAATAATGAAAGATGGTAAATGTTTGATCGCAAGAAGAAATAAAGATGATCATTTAAAAGGAAAATGGGAGTTTCCAGGTGGAAGAAGACAAGGTCTTGAAGATGAAAAGAAGACTTTAGATAGAGCATTTAAAGAAGTATTTCATATAGATACAGATATTAAAGAATATATTACACATAGTATATGTGAATATCCAGGTCATATAGTAGATTTAAAACTATATGAATGTGAATATAAGAGTGGAGAATTTGATCTAGCACTTCATTCTGAATATAAATGGATTAATATTGAGGAATTACTAGATTATGATTTAGCGGATGCGGATGTAATATTATCTAAATTCTTAATAAAGAAATATATTGAAGATAGTAGAAATAATGAATAAAGGTGATATATATGAAGGTAGTAGAAGTTGTCGCTGCGGTTATTAAAAAGGATAATAAGATACTTGCGACTCAAAGAGGATATGGAGATTTTAAAGATGGATGGGAATTTCCAGGTGGAAAACCAGAAGGAAATGAAACAAAAGAAGAAGCTTTAAAAAGAGAAATAAAAGAAGAATTAAATGCTGATATAAGTGTTGATAATTATATATGTACAGTAGAATATGATTATCCTAGTTTCCATTTAACAATGCATACTTATTTTTGTAGTCTAATTAAAGATAATATAGAACTTTTATATCATGATGAAGAAAAGTTAGAACATGAAGCGATGAAATGGTTAACTATTGATGAAATAGATTCTGTTGATTGGTTAGGGGCAGATATTGAAATAGTTAATAAATTAAAAGAGATACTTAAATAGGAGGTTTATATGGTAGAGTTAAAAACATTACAAAAAGAAGTATATGATAATAAAGTAAAACATGGTTTTAATGTTACAGATTTAAAAGAAGAGTTTTGTTATACATATGGAGAACTAGGTGAAGCTTATATGGCTTGGTTAAAAGGAAAAGCTGATTATGGTGAAGAACTAGCAGATGTCGCTATATTCTTACTAGGAATAGCGGAAATATCTGGTATAGATTTAGAAAAAGAAATAATACATAAAATGGAAAAGAACTCTATAAGAAAATATACATTAAAAAATGGAGTTCCAATTAAAGTAGAAGGGCAGGATTAAGATGAATGAACCAATAATAAAAGATTATATAGTATTAAATGATGATGAAATAAGAGAATTATTAAATAAATATGATAGAGAAGAATTAGAATATCTAGATTCAGTATTCTTTTTCGCTATGAGTCATGACTTAAAAAGAGTACGTGAAATCGCAGATGAAATATATAATAAAAAAGCATATAATTATAATCAAGATATTACAAAAAAGAATAATTTATTAAGTTATAAAGAATTAAACTTCTTATATAATATAGCGATGGATGGATCTATATGTGCCGCAAATGTTGATGAAATAGATTATTCAACTGAAAGAATGGAATTAGATAGATTAACTGATTCTTTATATAGTGAAATGGAAGATAGATATATTCCAGAATCTAAAACATTTAAAAAGATTAAAAGGAGACTTAATAATGGATTCTAATGATCTAATAAGTTATTTAATGTCTACTGGAGAGTTAGATGACTGTTTTGGACTAAAGGAAGAAAATATTATTAATTGCCCTAAATGTAATTCTGAATTATATATATATGATAGTAATTATTTATATTGTATGAAATGTGATACTATATATGAATATGATTCAAATAAAAAGATTAATAATAGAAGACTAACTTTATCTCAAAAAAATAAAATTAATATAGAAGAGTAAAAGTATGTTTATCTAAGTTTTGTCAAATATAAAAAAATATGATATTATATACACGACAAAAAGAACTGAGTTTCCTCAATTTTTAAAAATTTTGGATAAATTAGTCTATTTGTTTTGGTATAGACAATCTGAAGTACATAATTTATAAATGATTTTACATAATTTGTTTTCGCACGCAATTATGCATTTATAATGATGTTTACCTTCAGATTGTTTTTTTCTAAAAAACAAATAGATGGGGTTTTCATTATCAGTATGAGCACTTATTTGTAATAATGTTGTAACAACATTAAATAAAATAGTTCTAGCAAATTTACAACCTGTTTTAGATATAGGGCCATGATATTCAGAAGTACCAGATTGTGAAGTAACAGAATCAATACCAATAAATGAAATGAATTGATATTTATTATCAAATCTAGTGATGTCTCCAACTTCAGCTAAAAATAAAGCAGTAGAAAATTCACCAAAACCAGGAATAGAATTAATTATTTTAAATTGTTCAGAATCTTTTAAATTAGTAATTAATTGTTCTTTTAATTTATTAATTTCATGTTTATGATATTTAATCATTTCAATAACTTGAACTAGATTTTGAACTTGTAAAGAATCAAACCCAACAAAACACAAAGAATTAGAAGCAATATCTTTCATTTTTAATACTTTGTTTTTAAATCTATATGCTTGTGTAGTACCATTTTTTTCTTTTAAGTAGTTCATCAAATAATCTGTTCTTCTATTTACAAATAATGCAGGATGAGGGAAATCGTGTATAAAATTCAAAGCCAAATCACTATATAAATCATCAAATAAAAGATTAAATTCAGGAAAAACAATTTCAATTAGTTGTCTATATCTATTTTTTAATCTAG
This sequence comes from uncultured Muribaculaceae bacterium, assembly GCA_964548815.1. Classification (GTDB taxonomy): domain Bacteria; phylum Bacillota_I; class Bacilli_A; order RF39; family UBA660; genus RUG13038. The sequence continues at coordinate 4,259 of CAZJSD010000014.1, read as the reverse complement.
TCTGTCCTTCTACTAAAGACCAATATTGACGAGCAAGTGGATTATACATAAAATATTCATCATTCTTTTGGTATAAAGTATCAATAGTACCTAAATAACATCTAGCAATTTTAAAACAGTCAATTTTATCAGTTTTAGATTTGTTTAAAGTATCTTTATATTGTTTAACTAATTTGGGATTCATAACTATAGTTTCAACACCTTTAGATCTAAAATAATTTTTAACTGGCAAATGATAAACAGAAGTCGATTCCATAACAATAGTTAGTTTTCTATATTTTTTAATACTATTAAATAAATTATCAAATTCAGTTTTATTATGATTGATAGTAGTTGGCTTAATAATCATATTTTTATTTTCATTAATAAGACAATAAACACTCTTACCTTTAGCAATATCAAAACTTAAAATATATTTCATATAATACTCCTTTCATAATATTTCGGTTACACCATATTGAATTACCTATATTCCTACACGCGTTTCATCCGAACTATTAATGTTCCATTATCTTCAACCGAATTAATAAATAATTATATGGCAGACATTCATACTTTCGAACTCTTTCGTTCCTGTTATAATCCGTCTTTACCGATGCTTGCTATAATAACAAAAAACATAAAAATTTCAAATTTATAAAACTTAAAATCTTTATGTTTAACATTATACGTGTTATAATTGATATATACAATAAGAATAGGAGTATCAATTATGAGAAAATTTGAAAAAATAAGTGAAAAAGAATATGAAAAGGTTTTAAAAGATAAATGTAGTTATTCTGATATAGAATTACCTAAAAGATCTACTAAACATTCAGCAGGATATGATTTTTTTAGTCCATTTGCTTTTGAATTACAACCAGGTGAGATTATTAAAGTTCCATCAGGAATTAAAGCAGATATGAATGGAGATGAGTATCTAGCAATTCTAGTAAGAAGTAGTATGGGATTTAAATATAATGTAAGATTATGTAATCAGACAGGAATTATAGATTCAGATTACTATAATAATCCTGATAATGAAGGGCATATATTTGTAGCGTTACAAAATGAGGGCGATAAAGTATATAAAATTGAAAAAGGAGATAAATATGCCCAAGGTATTTTCCAAAAATACTTACTTACTGATGATGATGAAGCAGATGGTGAGAGAGTTGGAGGTCTTGGTTCCACAAATAAGTAAAAAAAGTTGACTTTTTAAAAAACCTGTAATAAAATAACACCTGTTATTTTATTTTTTTGGGGGTTTTTATATGTCAAGAAGGGTAATTTTTGAAAAAGACTATATAATTGATAAAAGTGTTGATTTTATTAAGGAAAAAGGGGTAGAAAGCTTAAGTGTTAGAGAGATTTCTAACTATATTGGATGCTCTACTCAACCACTTTTTAGAGTATTTGATAACATGGAAGATTATAAGAAAAATCTAAGAAAGAAATTAAATAGAGAATATACTGATTTTAGTGAAAAATATATAAATAAGAACAGTTATTTATCTACAATGAGCTATGCATATGTAATGTATGCAAAGAATGAGAACAGTATGTTTAAGGCATTATTCTTAAGTGATCTTTCTGATAACAAAATAATAAAAACATCTAAAAAAGATGTTGATTTAGTAATGAGTGAATATAGAATAAGTAAAGAAAAAGCGAAAGCTGCTTTAAGAGATGTAAGTATTTATACTCATGGATTAGCGACTCAAATATGTTTAAATAATATAAAAATATCAGATAAAGACTTGTTATATCTTATAAATACATGTGTAAAAAGAAGCATAAGAATATAAAGATTATACTAATTATGGTATAATCTTTTTAGGTGAAGAGAAATGATAGATACACATTGTCATGTTTATGAAGAAGAAATGTCTAATTATAAGGATATTATAGAGGAATGTAATAAACAAAATATTTCTATGATTATTAATGCAGTAGATATTTCTTCAAGTAAAGAGGTTATTAACCTATCAAAACAGTATAAAAATGTGTATCCTGCGATAGGATTAAATTATGATACAATAGATAGAGTTACAAGAAGTGATCTTATAAAACTTGAAAAACTAATAAAAGAAGAAAAAATAGTCGCAATTGGAGAAACAGGATTAGATTATTACTGGACAAAAGACAATAAAGATAAACAAATAGAGTATTTTAAGGCACAATTAGAGCTTTCTAAGAAGTATGATTTACCTGTAATTGTTCATGCAAGGGAATCTATCCAAGATGTATACGATATATTAAAGGAATTAGGTATAAATAAAGGATCAATGCATTGTTATTCAGGTAGCGTAGAAATGGCAAAGGAATTTATTAAATTAGGTTTTAAAATAGGAATAGATGGCCCAATTACCTATAAAAATAATAAAAAAGGTATAGAAATAGTCAAAAATATTGATTTAAAAGATATTTTATTAGAAACAGATAGTCCTTATTTATCACCAGAACCAAATAGAGGAAAAGAAAATAGTCCTTTAAATTTAAAGTATATTGCAGAGAAAATCGCAGATATTAAGGGAATATCAGCAGATGAAGTTATAGAAGTAACTACTAATAACGCTAAGGAGTTATATAAAATATGAATCAAGAATTAATAAAAGATTTTAATTTTAAGAAAAAATTTGGTCAAAACTTTTTAAAAGATGAGAATATTTTAAGAAATATAGTAAAAAAAGCTGAGGTAGATAAAGATACTTTAGTTATTGAAATAGGAATAGGTGCGGCTTATCTTACTTATTATTTATCTGAATCTGCAAAGAATGTAATAGGTTATGAGATAGATAAAAGCCTTAAAGAAATTATAGATAAACAGCTTGAAACACGTGATAATGTTGAAATAATTTATAATGATTTTTTAAAGGCAAATCCTTTTGATGATATTAAAAAGTATAATTTTAATAAATTATATGTAGTTGCGAATTTACCTTACTATATAACAACACCAATAATAACAAAGCTAATAGATGATAAATTACCTCTAGAAAAGATAGTAGTTATGGTTCAAAAGGAAGTAGGAGATAGATTTAATGCAAAACCAAATACAAAAGAATATAACTCATTAACTATATTCTTAAACTATTATTTTGAAATAAAGAAACTAATGGATGTATCTAGAAACTCATTTATACCTAAACCTAATGTAGATAGTGCTATTATTGAATTTAAAAGAATTAATAAATATAAGGCAAATAACGAAGAATTATTCTTTAAAATTGTAAGAGATTCCTTTAAATATAAAAGGAAAAATTTAAAAAATAATTTAAAAGATTATGATTTAGAAAAAATAGAAGATATTTTAAAGGGTATTAATAAAGATCTAACAGTAAGAGCGGAATCTCTTACAATAGATGATTTTATATATATAAGTAATAAATATGAAGAAGTATAAACTTCTTCTTTTATTATGCATAAAATATATTGGTGATTTTATGATTAAAAAAGGAGATATAGTTACTAGAAATAAATACAATAATGATTACTTATTTAGGGTAACTGATATAAAAGATAATATATATTACCTATCAGGTATAAATATTAGATTATATGCGACTAGTACTATAGAAGACTTAAGAAAAGAAGAAAGATTAGTTATAAATGATGAGGAGATAATAGATAAGATAGAGATAAAACCTATAGATTATAGGGATGATTACTTCTATTTACCTGGTAAAATATTACATATTGATGCAGATGAAGAATATTTAAATAGATGTCTTAAGTTTTATAAGAAAGTAGGTTTGAAGGTATATGGGATACTAGATAAGGAGGATAATATATCTGGTAACATAGAAAGGTATTTAAATGATATAAAACCAGACATTGTAGTAATAACAGGTCATGATGTATTTTTAAAAGGTGAAAATAAGTATCAAAATAGTGAAAACTTTGAAAAAGCAATAGAAAAAGCTAGGAAATATGAGAATTCGCCAGAAAAACTAAAAATAATTGCAGGAGCATGTCAGTCAGACTTTCAAAGATTAATAAAATCTGGTGCAAATTTTGCTTCTAGTCCTAAAAGAGTAAATATTCATGCCTTAGATCCAGCTATAGTAGCGGCAAATATAGCTTTAACAGAAAATACAAAGGAATTAAACCTTATAGATACTCTAAAAAAGACAAAATGTGGGCCTGATGGAATGGGTGGAATTAAGTGCTATGGAAGCATGATTGTGGGATTTCCTAAATAGCTAAAAAACTTCATTATAACTATTTCTAAATTAAAAAGTCAAGTGCAACAAAGAAAATAATATAAAATAACTTTT
>CAZJSD010000013.1:0-28860 GCA_964548815.1 uncultured Muribaculaceae bacterium | reverse complement strand
ATGAAAAATATAAAGATTATAAAGCTGGAAGAATTAAAACACCAGATGATTTAGTTATACAGTTTAAACCATCTAGAGAACTTACTAAAGCACTAGGTATTAAATGTTTTGAAATAGATAATTATGAAGATGATGATATTATTGGAACATATTCTAAAATGATAGATGAAGATCCAGAATATGATGGATTAATAGTAAGTTCAGATAAAGATTTACTTCAGTTAATAAGTCCAAATGTTAAAGTTAAATTATTAAAGAGTAAAGATTATATAATGATGGATGAAGAGGAATTTAAAAAGACTTATGGGCTAGAACCTATTAAAATGATAGATATAAAAGGGTTAGAAGGGGATCCTTCTGATAATATTCCAGGTGTTAAAGGTATAGGAGAAAAAACAGCATTAAAATTACTTCAAGAATATGGTTCAATTGAGGGAGTATATGAAAATATAGATAAGATCACTGGATCTACTAAACAAAAATTAATAGATGGAAAAAAAGAAGCATTTGATTCAAAAGACATCGCAACTATTTATAAAGAAGTAGATGTTCCATATACATTAGAAGAATTAAAGATAGGAGAAAGAACATCTAATCTAAGAGAAATATATGAGGATTTAGAGTTTTATTCATTCTTAAAAGATGTTAAAGATATAAAAGAAGAACCTAAAGAAGAAATAGATGTAAAAATAATTAATGATATTAAAGAATTAGAACTAGAAGAAGAAATAAGTGTATTTTTAGAATGTGATAATACTAATTATCATGATGGAGAACTTTTAGGAGTTTCTATTTACGATGGAAAACATGCTTATTATATTAATAAAGATTTATTTATTTCTTCAGACATGCTAAAGGGTCATAAAGTTAATACTTATGATGCGAAAAAGAATATAGTTCTTTTAAATAAATATGGTATTAAGTTTGATAATTATGAGTATGATTCAATGATTGCAGCATATATTCTTAATTATAATGTTAAAGATGATGCGGCTTATTTATCGTCAAACTTTGGATATGAATGTACTTTATATACAGAATTAATGAAAAAAGAATTGACAGATGAATTATTATCTAAAGAAGGAATAATAAAAGCTAAATTTATTCATGAAACTAAAGAGAAGTTTATAAAAGAGATGGAAGAAGAGAAATCTCTAGATTTATTTAATAATATAGAAATGCCTCTAACAAAAGTACTTGCGTCTATGGAAATAGAAGGTATTAAAGTAGATGTATCTGTTTTAGATAAAATGGGTGAAAAGTTACTAGATAGAATTAATATATTAGAAAAAGAAATATATGAAATATCTGGCATAGAGTTTAATATTCAATCACCAAAACAATTAGGGGAAGTATTATTTGATAAATTAGAAATTCCTTATCCTAAGAAAAAGAAAACATCTTATTCTACATCTAGAGAAATACTAGATAAAATAAAAGATTATAATCCTATTATAGAAAAGATAATTGATTATAGAACTTTAACTAAACTACATAGTACATATATAGAAGGAATAAAAAAAGCAGTTAAGGATGATTCTCACCTTCATACTATATATACTCAAACATTAACTAGAACAGGTAGACTTTCTTCTATAGAACCTAATTTACAAAATATACCTATAAGATATGAAGAAGGCAAGTTAATTAGAAAAGCATTTATTCCTGAAGAAGATTCAGTATTTATATCTTCAGATTATTCACAAATAGAATTAAGAATATTTGCCTCATTATCTAATGATAAAAATATGATTGATGCCTTTAATAGTGGAATAGATATACATACTAAAACAGCGATGGATATATTTCATGTAAAAAAAGAAGATGTAACTAAACTTATGAGAAGACAAGCTAAAGCAGTTAATTTTGGTATTCTTTATGGAATAAGTAGTTTTGGTTTAGCAGAAGATATAGGGACAGATTTTAAGACTGCAAAAGAGTTTATGGATACATATCTTGATACATTCCCAACTATTAGAGAATATAATGAAAAAGTAGTTGAGGATGCATATAAGAATGGTTATGTTCTTACTATTATGAATAGAAAGAGAAAGATAGATGAACTTAATAATACTAATTATATAATTAGGCAACAAGGAGAAAGAATTGCGCAAAATACACCAATTCAAGGTAGTGCGGCTGACATATTAAAGAAAGCAATGATAGAAATATATAGTGAATTTAATAAGAAGAAATTAAAAAGTAAAATGATTCTTCAAATTCACGATGAACTTATATTTAATGTATTAAATGAAGAAAAAGAAGAAGTAAAGAAAATAGTTAAAGAAAAGATGGAAAATGTTTATAAATTAAGTGTTCCATTAGTTGTAGATATAGAAGAAGGAACTAATTGGTATAACGCAAAATAAAGTGTAAAAATGGAGTAAATAACATAAAAAATATGTATTTATTCCTTTTTTTAATGGTATAATTATAATAGAGAAAGCATAAATTATACTATAAACGTTGACATTATATACTTTTTGTGTTATGATTTCAACGCTTAATCAGAAATGGAGGGATAGTATGAAAGATGTTTATATTTTTGAATATTTAAATGAAGCAGAATTCAAAAAAAGAGAACGTTCTGTAAAAAAATATAATATGTTTGCGTTCAAAAAACTAATCTTTGATTTTTATCCCGAAATGAAAGAAGGTAATTTCTTAGGAAAAGTAGTGGGAGAAGATAATGAGAAAAATACTATTTCTTATGAGTTATCACTTCCTACAGATGATTTATTTGTTAAAGTACATGGTGAAATAATACTTCATTATGATGTATATACAAATAAGAATATAGTTTTATTAAAAACAATAACTCCAGAAGCATTACTTTTAGAAGGACATAATACAGAATTAGGAGCATATAAAGGTGTTATGATAAGTAAAGAAAATGCTGATAAGGATAAATTTAAAATAGATTTGTTAAATATGCTTAATGGAAATAAATAATATTTCCATTTTTTTTGTCAAATGATGTAAATGCATTATTGATTATAGTTAAAATATGGTATAATTTAATAAAGTGAGGGATTTTTTATGATGAATTTTATTAGGGATAATATTTTAAAAATACTTTTAGTTTTTGTATTAGTAATAGTTGTTATTATTGTTGTTGTTGTTGCATGCTTACCAAAAGGACCAGTAATTACTAAAACAGATAAAGCATATTCTGATATGGAAAATAGATTACAGGGTGCAGCAATTAAACTAGTTGATAGTAATAAAAAACTATTACCAAAGACTACAGATCAAGTAAGAAGAATTCAATTAAGTACATTAATCAATAGTGGATTAATAAAAGAATTATATGCAATAGAAAATAGTAGTGTTGCATGTAATGGTTATGTCGAGGTTACAAAAAAAGAAGAAAATGAAAATAATTATAGATATACTCCATACGTTAAATGTGGTAAGTATTATGAAACTAAAACAATAGCAGAATATATTACCAGCAATGAGACTGTAGTAACATCAGGAGAAGGTTTATATAGAGTAGAGGTAAAACCAGCTGCTACTCCTACTAACGAAAATGAGAAAAAAGAAGAAGATAAAGTAGAAGAAAAATTATACTCATATTATTTTAAGGGTGAATATCCAAATAACTATATAATGTTAGGTGAAAGACTATATAGAATTATGGAAATAACAGAGGATAATAATTTAAAACTTATTTCTACAAATAAAACAAGAAGTACATATTGTTGGGACGATAGATTTAATAGTGAAGATAATAAGTATTCTGGCATTAATGACTTTTCAAAGAGTAGATTAAAAGAGTATTTATATTATGCATATAGTAATATGGATGATGAAGGAGAAATATTCTTTTCAAATCTTGAAAGAGAATATATAGTTAGTCATGATTTTTGTGTTGGAAAAAGAAGTGCAAAAGATTTAAATATTAATTCTGGTGCTGAGTGTGAATTAAAAGAAAAATTAAAAATAGGTTTAATAACAGTTCAAGATTACTATAAAGTTAGTACAGCATCTAATTGTGATTCTGTTGGAAAACAAGAATGTAATAATTATAATTATTTATATACTATAAGTGAAAATAGTAATATTAGATATATGACATTAACTGGAAATAAAGATAATACATTTACATTCTTTCAAATTGATGATGGGGATTATAAATCAGTAAAATGTTATTCAAGAAGGAACTTTTATCCTGTAATATATATTGACAAGAATATTTTATATCAAAAAGGAAATGGTACTAAAGATAATCCATATATAGTGAGGTAGAAAATGTATTTTATAAGAATATTAGATAAGGAAGATCATATACAAGAAGTATTGAAAAGTAAAAGCCAAATGGGTATTGACGTTATAACATCTTCTTTTGAAGATAGAAAAAACTTTTTAGATGCTTTAAAGTTAAATTCAAATTTCAAAGTAAAAATTTATAAGTATACTGATAAAAAAGAAGGTTTGGTGGAATTACCATATTGTGATAATAGATATAGAGAATTTCTATCTATTGTTGATAATAATGATGAAAAAGATAATTTTTTTGAGAAGGTATCGAAGTTTAATAAGAAAGCTCTTTATGACTACTTTTTGGATGAAAAATTAAAAAGATATAAATATGTGACTAGTGAGTTTGATATAAAAAAGAAAGACAAATTAGAGGAAATAATAAAAGTATTGCAAGATAATAGTATTAATAAAGAAGATTTTTCTTCTATCTTATGTGAGAAATTAAAAGAATATTATTATAATAAAAATAATAAAAATAATAATAAAAATGATAATAATAAAGATGCTTATGAAAATGACCTACTTTATGATAATGCAAAACATTTATATGGTTATTTAATGGATTTAGGATTAATTAAACCAGAATATAGAGAGTTAACTGATAAAGAAAAAATGGAAAGAACTCCAATAATAAATGGTATGCGTGCTCAAGTATATGATGCTGAAATTATAGATAGTGAAGGTAAACCAGTTTCATTTAGAAGTACTTATTTAACAAATCATTCTGTATTGACTGATCCTGAAAAAATAGATAGTAGAGAAGATGATTTGATTGATATTGGTAAAAAATATGCAGACTCAGGAGCAGATGAAGATTTTATAAGAGAAGAATTATATTCTCATATGGTTTCAATGGGAATGGATGAGGATCAACAAAGAGATTTCTTATCAAAAAATGGTGGAAAAATATTTAAATAGGGATTATTCCCTTTTTTTGGTGGTGATGGTATGAATGAATTAATAAATAAATTTATAGATTATTTAAAAGTACAAAAGAATTATTCTGATTATACTACTCTTAATTATGAGAAAGATTTAAAAGAATATAATGATTTTCTTAATACTAATAATTATAAATATAATGATATGGATTATAAAAAATGTACTAATTATCTAGTATATTTAGATAATAAAAATCTTAAAAAGACGAGTATATCAAGAAGATTAAGTTCTCTAAGAACATTTTATAAGTTTTTAGTATTAAATAATTATGTAGATAATAATCCGTTTTTACTTGTCTCATCACCCAAAAAAGAGAAAAGAATACCAAAATTTATTAATTATTCTGGAATAGAGGAAATATTTAATATTCCTAATATAAATACTAAAGAGGGACAAAGACAAAAAGTAATATTAGAAATACTATATGGATCAGGTGTAAGGGTATCTGAATTAGTTAATATAAAAATAAAAGATATAGATTTTAATAATAAAACTATTATGATACTTGGAAAAGGTTCTAAAGAAAGAATGGTTTCATTTGGAGAACCCGCATTAGATTCCATTAATATGTATATTAAAGATTCTAGAAAACAATATTTAGGCGATAATTATAGTGAATATTTAATAGTAGGAAAGAATGATATAAAACTTACAACTAGGAGAATAGAACAAATAATAGATGAACTAATTAAGGAAACAAGTATAAAGATGAATATTACACCACATATGTTTAGACATACTTTCGCAACACATCTATTAGATAATGGATCAGATCTAATAGCGGTTCAAGAGTTGTTAGGGCATGAATCTTTATCATCTACTGAAATATACACTCATATATCTAATGAGCATTTGAGAGATGTATATATGAAATGTCATCCAAGGAATAGGAGAGGATAATATGATAGAAATAGTAGTACCATTGGTAATAACGCTTATAGTTGAATTCATATTTTTTATTAAGATGTATAAAAATGTAAAAGGAGTAGTACAAAAGGATAAAAGATATCTTAAGTGGGTTATTATTTTCTTCGTTGGTTTATTTCTTATTTTATTAGCATTAGTTAATTGCTTATGTGAAGCCAGAGAGAATGTTGGTCTTTTTGGAGATTATAGTAATGTGGATTTTTCTGAAAATATTTTAGAAGGAATTATGAATTATATAGGCAATTTTCTATTTTATATTTATGCATTATTTACGTTAGGTTGGTATATTATAATTCCAATTATAATACTGTTGGTTAAATCGTTTAATATTATTATGGAGGGAAACAAATATGATATTTTCAAATAGTTTACCATCAATAGATTTACATGGTGAAGATAGGGTATCTGCGTTAATAAAAGTAGATGAATTTATAAGTAATTCAATAACACTAAAAGATAAAAATATATTAATAATACATGGTAAAGGAAGTTGGGTTTTAAAAGACTCAATTCATACATATTTAAAGAAAGATAAAAGAGTAAAAGAATATGCTCTAGATATTAATACTGGTCAAACAATAGTTAGTCTAAATTTAGGCTAATTTTTTTGTTCTAAAATTTGACTTTTTCCTTATTTTGATTATAATAAACACTCAATTGAAAAAGGGGGACTTTTTTGATTATTAATTATATGTCATTTTTTTGATTAAAATAGCGTTAAAAAATTGACAAATTTAGTGACTTATGGTAGTATAAAGCACGTTTCATTTAAAAAGAAGGGGGATTTTTATATGAAGAATTCAAGTTTTATTAGGGATTTATTAGTAAAATTATTATTAATAGTAGTTTTCATATTTTTACTAATGTATTTATTCCCAATGCCAAACCTAACACCATTTTATAGTTCAATATTTAATAATAATATTCAAACTATGAAAGATGCTGCAGAGGATTATTACACAACTGATAGAATGCCAACAGAAGATGGTAAATCTACTAAGATGACATTACAAGATATGATTGATAAGAAATTAATCATTCCATTTGTAGATAAAGATGGTAAATCTTGTGATACAAATAAGTCTTATGTTAAGGTTACTAAGAAGGATAAAGAATACGTATTAAAAGTATCTCTAACTTGTGGTAAAGAATCAAACTATATTGTTGAACATATTGGTTGTTACAATTTCTGTCCAAAAGGTAATTGTACTTTAGCAGAAATTATTGCGAATGAAGATGCCGCAAAAGTAGATGTTACTACTAAGACAGATAAAGATGGTAATGTTACAGTAGTTGTTCCTACTAATGGTAGATATATTTATGAATATGAATACAAGAAAACTTTATCTACTGAAAGTTGGAAGACTGGTGATTGGACAACTACTAAACAAGCAGAAACAGCTGATAATATATTAGTAGACAAGAAGACACAATATACTGGTCAAAAGAAAGTAACTACAGGTACTACTTTATATGAACAAGTTGCGTATGGAACAAGAGAACATTGGACAGTAGATGATAAATGGACAACAGACACTACATGTAAAGGTGATTGTAGATTAGAAAAAGAAAGAACATTATATACTGGACAAAAGAAAATTGAAAAGAAAACTACTAATTACGTTCATTATAGATATGATACTAAAGATAATTGGACATATGATGAAAAATGGACAACAGATACTACATGTAAGGCTCCAGAAAAGGATAGTTCAGATGTAGTAAGTACATCTTGTAAAAAATGGAAAGAAAGAACATTATATACAGGATATAAACAAGTATCTAAAGGTACAACAAAATATATACACTATAAGTACGCTACAAAAGATAATTGGACATATGATGATAAGTGGACAACTGAAGTTAAAATGCAATCTGATAATTTAAAATTATGGAAACAAAGAACATTATATACAGGTCAAAAGAAGATTGAAACAAAATCAACTAAGTATCAACACGTTAAATATGGTTATAAATATGAATGGAATGATAGTGGTTGGACAACTGTTAAGAAAACTCCAACTGAAGATATTAAGTTAAAAGATACAAGATATACAGTTAGAAAAACAGTTAAAAAGACTACTACAACATGTGATAACTATACAACAGATCCAACTTGGTATACAAGTAAACCAGCTGATACAAGTACAAGAAAATATTCTTCTACACCAGTTAATACTCAAACAAGTACAACTTGGAGAGTAGTAAAGGATTCATTTAAATCATATAGTGCACTTTCTACATATGAAGGAGACTATTGGTATGAATTCTTATACTCAAATGAAGAAACATGTACAGTAGCATGTGGAGGAAAACCAAAAGTAACAGTATACTACTATAGAGTATATCAAAAGAATACTTCATATAAATATCAATATAAATATTGTACTCCAAAGACATCTACTTCAACTACTATAGATGAAAAAGTTGTTAAGGATGCAACTCCATATGTTAATGATGGATATACAATTGTTAAAACTGAATATAACTATAGTGTAAGAACTAAAACTAAATATATAGTAGATATTAAAGAAACAGATAGTATTACACCACCAGCAGGATATGAATATACTGGTCAAAAAGCAACAGTTACTAAAGTTTCTTATGAAGCATTAAACAAATGGGTAACAAAGAAAGAAGATTTAGGTGAATATACATATGGTATTAAAACTATGGAACAATATATGTATGCTTATAATAATCCAACAAGATATCTTGTAGATACTGTTGAAACAACAAGCATTACACCACCAGCAGGATATGAATATTCAGGTAAACATTATAAGACTACAGTAATTTCATATGAACCATTAGGAAAATGGGTAACAAGTAAAGAAGAATTAGGTGAATATACTCATGAGATTAAAACTGTAAAACAATATAAATATGCTTATAATAAAGTAATTAGATATATTGCTGAAGAAAGAGTAACTCAAAGTATTGTTCCACCAGCAGGATTTGAATATTCTGGTATTAGTTATACAACTACTAAAACTACTTATGAACCATTAGGAAGATGGGTAACAAGTATTACTGATCTAGGTGAATATGTATATAATATTACTACTAAAAAGGAATATAAATATGCATATAGAACTACAGAAAGATATGTTAAGGATAGAATTTGGACTACTGAAAATATTCCAAGAGAAGGTTATGAATTAACAGGTAATACAAAGACTACATCTAAAACTACTTATATTGACTTAGGTTACTGGGTAGATAGTAAAGATGCATTAGATGATTATACATATAATGTTAAAACTAGAACTTTATATAAATATAAAACAAGAACAATAACAACAGATACAATTTATAAATGGGCTAGAAGCAATCCAGGTGATGGTTTTGAACCAACTGGTAACTATAGAAAAGTTTATATTCAAGATAATATAAATAAACAAAAATAAGCTAGAAATAGCTTATTTTTTTTCTTTTATAGGGGTATTTTTATTTTTACGTATAATATTATTTATGATACAATTATTTAAAGGAGGTATTAATATGGTAGTAGATGTATTAGTGGAAATAAATATTAATAAAAAAGATAAGACATTTTCATATTTAGTGCCAGATAACTTATTTAATAAAATAGAAATAGGTAAAAGAGTATTAGTACCTTTTGGAAAACAAATAGTAGAAGGTTTTATTTTAGGAATAAATAATAATATAGATAATAATTTAAAAGAAATAATAGATGTTAAAGATGAAGTAAGAATATTAAATGATGAATTACTAGAATTAGGTAAAAAGATAAGTGATATGACAATAAGTAATTTAGTATCTGTTTATCAAGCAATGTTACCTAAAGGGTATAAAGCATCTAGTAAGAATAGTGTTAAAGATAAAATGATATGCTTTTTAAGAATAATTGATAAAGAAAAAGCAAATGAATTTATTAAAGATAGTAAAGCTAAAAAGCAGGTTGAGATAGTCAAAGAATTATTAGAAAAAGATATTGAATCTAAGTATTATTCATCACAAACTATAAATTCTTTAATTAATAAAGGAATAATTGAAAAATACTATAAAGAAGTATATAGATTAAAAGAAGAAAAAACAGAAAGAATAATACATAAATTAAATGAACATCAAGAAGAAGTATATAATAAAATAAAGAATACCGATAAAAAAATAATACTTTTAAATGGTGTGACTGGATCAGGTAAAACAGAAATATACATGAAATTAATAGATGATGTTTTAAAAGAAGGTAAAGAAGCAATTATGCTTGTTCCTGAAATAAGTTTAACTCCTCAAATAATAGATAGGTTTAAATCTCATTTTAATGAGGATATAGCTATACTACATAGTGCTTTATCTGATGGAGAAAAGTATGATGAATATAAGAGAATTCTAAGAAAAGAAGTAAAGATAGTTGTAGGAGCAAGATCAGCTGTTTTTGCGCCCCTTAATAATATAGGAATTATTATCATTGATGAAGAACATTCAAATACTTATAAACAAGATCATAATCCTAGATATAACGCTATAGATGTGGCATTTTTAAGAGGAGAAACTCATAATGCTAAAGTTATATTAGGTTCTGCGACACCTACAATAGAAAGCTATGCTAGAGGTAAAAAAGGATATTATGAATTAGTAGTTTTAAATAAACGTGCTAATAATGCATCTTTACCATTAGTAACAGTAATTGATATGTCAAAGGAAATAAGAAAAGGAAATAAAATTTTCTCTAAAGAATTATTATTAAATATTGAAGATAGATTAAATAAAAATGAACAAATAATGTTACTTTTAAATAAAAGAGGTTATTCTTCATATTTAATGTGTGAAGAATGCGGAGAAGTATTAAAATGTCCTTATTGTGACATTACATTAACTTATCATAAGACTAGTGATATGAATAGATGTCATTATTGTGGATATGCAGAAAAAAATAATCATAAGTGTAAAAATTGTAATAAAGATTCTTTAAAATTAATGGGTTATGGTACTGAAAAGGTTGAAGAAGAAATTAATAGATTATTTAAAGATGCAAGAGTACTTAGAATGGATATTGATACTACTAGTAAAAAAGGCTCTCATAAAGATATAATAGATAAATTTAATAATCATGAAGCAGATATATTAGTAGGTACACAAATGATATCTAAGGGCTTAGATTTTCCATTAGTAACTTTAGTGGGTGTTATTAATGCAGATACAATACTTAATTTACCAGATTTTAGGAGTAACGAAAAAACATATGATTTACTTTCACAAGTATCAGGAAGAGCAGGTAGATCAAGTATTCCAGGTAAAGTAATAATTCAAACATTTAATCCAGATAATTACGCTATTAAATTATCTAAATCACATAATTATGAAGAATTCTATAATGAAGAAATAAAAGTAAGAAAGAGATTATATTATCCACCATATTCATTTATTGCGTTAATAAAAATAGGTGGAAAGGATTATAAATATTCAATTAATGAAGCAAAGAAAATAGGAGACTATATAAGAAAAAAAGTAGATAAAGAAATAGTACTTGGTCCCTCAGCGTCATCTCTATCAAAAATTAATAATATTTACTATTTTGAAATAATAATTAAGTATAGAGATAAGAATAAAATTATAGGTTTATTAAATGAAATAAAACTATTAACTGAAAATAATGGTAAGATAAGAATAGAATTTGATATAAATCCCAATAACTTTTAAAAGTAATTATTTACTTTTTTTTCTTTATGTGATAGTATAAACTATATTATGGGGGATAAAATGAAAAAAATAACATCTAATAACGGAATAAATAAATTAATAACTCACATTAACGGTGAGTGTTCTTTTGATGAAAGAGAATCAAATAGAATAAAAAAAATGATAAAAGATGATCCCTCATCTTCAGATATATATATATTACGTGATTATATCTATAAAAAACTATTAAACTCTGGTAAAAGTATTCTAGAACTAGAAAAAGTATTATCTAATGAAGATATGAAGAAGAAAGAAAGAGTTCTAAATACTTATAAAACTATTTTAAACGGTGATTTTAATTTTGCTTTGGCAAGATGGGCTTATTTATTAGATTTAACAGATGAAAGTAAAACATTCTATGACTTTATAAAAAATATGGGTATTTATGCCGATATTGAAAATAGAAATGTATTCTTTAAACAGTTAAATGAATTTGTAATGGAAGAAAATTTTGATTTTAATTCTTATGGTATATTAATGGCAAGAAAAGAAAATCCATATCCACCAACACAAAAGATAATTAGTAATTATAAAAGTATGAGATATAAAGGGAAAAAATATACTAAAGAATTAGGTGTCTATGGAGAACTTTGTTCACATTTATTTGTAAAACAAGAATTATCAAAAAAAGGAAGAGAAGATTTATCAAAAAGAACAATATGGGTCGCAAGAGATATAGGTGATTCTTTTGGATTTGATGAATATTCTTTTGGAGATAATGGAGAAGAAAATATATTAGAAGTAAAGGCAACTAATTCTCCTAAATTTGTAGAAGAAAAAGATAATTTTTATATGACTAGACACGAATTTGAGAAAATGAAAGAATTATCAAAAGATAGTAATTATTATGTAGTACGAGCATATATAAATGATCAAGGACATGCTGAATTATACTTTTTAAAACCAAATGAAGATAATAGTGTAGAATATGGGGATATTAAATATGTTCCAACAAAAACAAAATCTGGTGATCAACTAGAATACAAGAGAGAATCAAAGAAAAAAATATTTAAACCATATTAGGGGGATTTTATGAAACATATTACAAAGATACTAAATAAAAAAGAATATATGACTGATGAAGAATTTAAAAATTATTTAATTAGTGAAATAAAATTATTAGAAAAAGATTATCAGTATATATTAGGTTATAGTTTTAAGAAATATGATAAATTTTCAAGATATATTGATAAAAACAAGATTAATATTTGTGAAAAGAAATTAAAGAATCTTGAAAAAGAAGCTGATTTATTATATGGATTTGAATCAGTTAAATATGATAATTATAGATATCAAATTATAAGAATTGACTATAAGTATGGTATAGATGTATATGATTTATTTTGTGAATTAAAATGGGAAGAAGATATAAATAAAAGGTATGATATACTAAAAAAGATAAAAAAGATATATAGGAATTTATTTATAGAGTTAAATGAAAATAGAGTAGAAAATAAAAAAGGAATAAAAAAAGTATATTCTCTTTTATATTTTTTTAAGGAAAAATATAAGTTAACAAAGAACCAAGTAGAGAATCAAAAGAGAAAAGATAAAGAAGATAAGAAAAAGAATATAGAAGAGGAAAAAAGTAACGAAGAGAATAAGATATATAATTTTTATAATATTGAGAATTGTGATTTAAAAGAATTATTAGAATTATATAGAGGTAGTATGATAGATGGCAAAATAGATAATGAAATGGTTTTAAATCTTCAAATAATTATCAGAAGAATGATGAATATGGAATTAAATGATGAATATCTAAATCTATTATATAGTATATCTGATGTTATTAAATATCGTAAGCAAAAACTATATGATGAAGATATGTCAGAAAGAAGAATTTTAAATGTTTGTTATTCATCTATAGATAAGTTTTTAGAGTTAAATAGTTTACTAAACATGGAAGATATAGAACCACATGATTATAAATTTGAAATAGTATTTGAACTACTAAAAGATAAGAATAATTATTCTAGTATTAAGAATCTAGTAAAAAGATATCCTCAAATAGTAAATGTAAGAAATGAAAAAAAGAGTATTTTAATATATATTCTTACTTTATATCTAAATAACTATAAAATGATTCTAGAGGATCATAAATATAATTATAATATTGATTATTTAAAGGAAGTATATAGATTATTTGCCAACAGCAGTAGTTTATATTTGTCATATGAAGAAGAAAAATTAATTGATGATTTAATAAGTAAATTTATAATTGATGTAGATGAACTAGATATAAGTTCTAAGAAAAAGAGTTATGCGATTAATGAAGCAGTAGAATTAAATATAGATAAGATAAAAAAAGAGAAGAATTATATAAAGAATGTAGATAAGACAATATTTGATGCGAATGTTGAAGATATTCTTTTCTTAGATTGTAACCACTGTAAAAGAGTAAGTGAAATAGATTTGAGTGATGAACATACATTTATGTTAAATGATCCTTATACTTGTTATTCATATAATGAAGGAAAAGGAGTAAAGGTACTTAAAATACATACTGCAGATTTTTCTAATATAGTAGAAGAAGGATCTGAACTAGAAAAATATATTTATAACTGTCAAATAAAGAATAAGTATCTAAAAAATGATATTTTATCATATTTAAAATTTAAAGAAGGAGATACTGTATCTGCATTTACATATGAAATTATTTTTGATGATAATAAAAATACAAAAGATATAAAAATGTACAGAAGCAGAATAAAGATAGATGGAGATATTTTAGATTACCAAAACAATGAATATATTTATTCGAATTTAAGAAGATTATCAAATGACTATATTTCAAAATATGGAGATATAAACATTTCAGGATTAGCAAAAATTGAATATATTTTAAAAAGTATCCTTCAAAAAGAATATGTAAAAAAAGCTAGTAATAATAATTTACCTATACTTGCTCATAAAAAAGAAAGAAAAGATGGCTTATCTATGGAACTTTTATCAAATATTCAAAGTATATTTAATAAATTATCAAGAAGTGAATATAAAAGATTAGCTAGATTATTCGCTGATCCTATCGAAGAAGAATATTATGATGATAAAGTATTTGATAATGAAGAATCTGATCTTAATCTAATGGGAACTCCTAATTATATATATTTATTAAATCAAAGAATGATAAAAGAATTACTTAATAGAGAATTATGTTATGACCCAAGTGTTTATAAGAATCAGAAAGAAAGAATTATTGAAGAATACTCTGTTTTAAAGAATAAATTAAATGATATTTTAGATTACAAATCTGAGGCTGATTTTGATTATAAGATTAGAAGAAATTTTAAGACATATACTTTACATAATAGTTAAAAAAGTTTTATTAATAATAAGACTTTTTTTAATGTAAAATTATATAAAATATCTTGTAAAAGAAGGGTGCGTATGCTATAATATGTTTGCTTTTTATAAAAAAATGCACAGATATTGATTTATGAACCGAGTGCTAGTAATAGTGGGGAGTAAAGAAGAGATATTTGGAAGATGAAACAAAAGGAGGAATTTTTTATGTCAGTAGTTTCAATGAGCTATTTATTAGAAGCAGGTGTTCATTTTGGTCATCAAACAAAAAGATGGAATCCAAAAATGAAAGAATTTATATATACTTCAAGAGAAGATATATATATAATTGATTTACAAAAGACTGTAGATCAAATAGAAAAAGCATATGATGCTTTAAAGAAAATTGCAGAAGATGGTGGAAGAGTTATTTTTGTTGGTACAAAAAAACAAGCACAAGAAGCAACAAAAGAAGAAGCAGTAAGAACTGGAAGTTATTATGTAACTGAAAGATGGCTTGGAGGTACATTAACTAACTTTAAGACTATCAGAAGAAGAATTAACAGGTTAGATCAAATTGAAAAAATGGAAGAAAATGGTACTTTTGATGCTCTACCAAAGAAAGAAGTATTAAAAATCAAAAAAGAATATGATAGATTACTTACTTATTTCGAAGGTGTAAGAGATATGAAGAAAATACCAGATGCTATGATTATAGTTGATCCTAAAAAGGAATATAATGCTATTAAAGAAGCACATAAACTTGGTATTCCAGTATTTGGTATAGTTGATACTAATTGTGATCCAGATGATCTTGATTATCCTATCCCAGGAAATGATGATGCTGTTAGAGCTATTAAAGTTGTTTTAGGAGTATTAGCTAATGCTATTGCAGAAGCAACTGGAAAAGAAATGGTTGATTATTTAACAGAAGAAGATAAAGTAAAAGAAACTGAAGAAGTTAAAGAAACTAAAAAAGAAGAAAAGAAAGAAGAATTAAAATCTGAAGCTAAACCAGTTGAAGAAAAAGAAGAAAAAAAAGCTACTAAGAAAGCAGCTAAAGAAGAAGTAGTTGAAGAAAAGAAAACTACTAAAAAGGTAGCTAAGAAAGAAGAAAAAATAGAGGAAAAGAAACCAGCAAAGAAAACTACAGCAAAAAAAGAAGAAAAAGAAGTTAAAGAAGAAAAGAAAGTAGCAAAGAAAACCACTAAGAAAGAAACAAAAGAAGATTTATCTACAAAGACAGTAGCTGAATTAAAAGAAATGGCTAAAGCAAAGGGTGTTGAAGGTTACAGTAAATTAAAGAAAGCTGAATTAATTGAAGCTTTAAAATAAAAGGAGAATAAAAAATGGATGCAAGTTTAATTAAAAAATTAAAAGATATGACTAATGCTGGATTAATGGATTGTAAAAAAGCATTAGAAGCAAGTAATGAAAATATTGATGAAGCCGTTAAATGGTTAAGAGAAAAGGGTATTAGTAAAGCTGCAAAGAAAGCTGATAGAATTGCAGCAGAAGGTTCTAGTACAGTATTAGTAGATGGAGATAATGCAGTTATAGTTGAATTAAACTGTGAAACAGATTTCGTTTCTGCAAATGAAAAATTCACTAGTTTATTAGATAGAATTGCTAAAACTATTATTAATAGTGATGCTAAAACAGTAGAAGAAGCATTAGAATTATCTACAGATGAAGGAACATTAAATGATGATATTATTAATGTTACTGCTACTATGGGAGAAAAAATTAGTTTAAGAAGATTTACTAAAGTAACTAAATCAGATAATGAAGTATTTGGTAAATATATACATATGGGTGGAAAAATATCTGCTCTAACATTAGTAGAAGGAACTGATGAAAGTGTTGCAAATGATATAGCTATGCATTTAGCAGCAATGAATCCTAAATATGTTAGTAGAGATTCAGTTCCAGGATCAGTTATTGAAGAAGAAAGTAAAGTTTTAAAAGAACAAGCTATTAATGAAGGAAAACCTGCAGATATAGCTGAAAAAATGGTTCAAGGAAGAATTAATAAATATTATAAGGATATTGTTATTACTGAACAAGAATTTGTTAAGAATCCAGATGTTACAGTAGGAACATATCTTAAAAATAATAATTCCACTTTAAAAGATATGATTCGTTACGAAGTAGGAGAAGGAATCGAAAAGAAAGAAGAAAACTTTGCTGAAGAAGTAGCTAAACAAATAAATGGATAAGTGTAAACTTATCTGTTTTTTTATAAAATAAAAAAAGTCATATTGTATTATGATAAAATATGTGATATTATTTACCTATAATAGGAGAGTATTTATGAGAAAGAGAATAATAGGTTTATTTTTGGTTTTACTAAGTATTTTTGTTACGACAAACGTAAAAGCATGGGAAGTAGATAATTTAACATTATCAAATATAAAAATTGTTGATAATAAAATTGTATCATTTGATATAACATTTGATCTACCTGAATATTATGGAGAGGCTACTAGTTGGATAGTTGTTCAAAAGGGTGAATTTGATCCTGGAAATCCAGATGAGGATGACTATGGAGATTTTACTGATTTTGGAAACATAAATAACATATATAACTTTAGTTGTTATGAAGATGTAATAAACAATGAAGAATTTATGAAATTATATGGAGTCGTAGGAATATCTCCAGAGAATAATACTGGTTTTTTATCTTTTGGTGATGATTACACACATATACATCAATCAATAAATGTTTCTAATTTGAATTTATCTGAAGATGAAGAATATAATATGTATTTATGGACTTTGTCATGGGAAGATTTTTATCCAGATGCATATTTAGGTAAATTAACAATAGATGGTGTTGGAAATTTTGATGTTATTGATAAACAAGGAGACAGTGGTACAATTGAAGGTTATTATAAAGTAACATTTGATACTAATGGTGGTAGTAATGTTGTAGATCAAACTATTAAAGAAAATGATAAAATAGTAGAACCAGAAGATCCAACTAAAGAAGGATATGTATTAGAAGGTTGGTATACAGATCCAGAATTAACTAATAAATTTGATTTTGATACTCCAGTTACTGAAGAAATTACTTTATACGCTAATTGGGTGGTAGAATATAAAATGTTAAGTGATGACCAAACCTATAAATTAAAATCAAACGTAAATATAGTATTTAAAGCAGAAGGTGAGTTAAGTAAAGTAACAGGTATTATGATAGATGATAAGGAAGTTGCTGAAAGTAATTATGAATTAGAAAGTGGAAGTACTATATTAACTCTTAAATCTTCTTATTTAGATACATTAAGTGTTGGAGGTCATAAACTAACAATTAAATATAATGATGGTTTTGCTAGTACTAATTTTGCTGTTAAAGAAGCAGATGTAACAAATCCTAGTACTGGTGATAATATTATTTATTATGTAGTCTTATTTAGTATATGCTTATCTAGTATAATAGTATGTAGGAAAATAAAATTATAGAGAACTTTGGTTCTCTTTTAATTTTGTCTTGATATAAGATTTTATGTGTAGTAAAATGATTATAGATATGAAAGGAAATAATTATATGGATGAAATTTTATTAGAAGCTGAAGAAGGAATGGAAAAAGCTATTGATACTTTAAATGATAGATTAAGTAATATAAGAGCAGGAAGAGCAAATCCATCAATGCTTGATTCTGTTAAGGTTGAATATTATGGGGCTTTAACTCCACTAAATCAACTTGCGAATATATCAGTTCCAGAAGCTAGAAAGTTACAAGTTAAACCATTTGATAAGAATTGTTTATCAGATATTGAAAAAGGAATATATGAAGCAAATTTAGGACTAACTCCAAATAATACAGGAGATGTTATTTTTATAACTATTCCTGAATTAACAGAAGATAGAAGAAAAGAATTAGTAAAACAATCAAAAGGGATTGCGGAAGATGCTAAAATTGCTTTAAGAAAAGTAAGACAAGATGCAAATGATAGTATTAAGAAATTAGAATTAAATGAAGATGAAGAAAAAAGATCATTAAATGAGATTCAAGATTTAATTAATGAATATAATAAAAAAGTTGATGATATTGCGGGAGAAAAAGAAAAAGAATTAATGACTATATAATATGAAAAAGAAATTATTATTAATGTTCTTTATTGTATTAATAGTTATTTTTCTTATACTTTTTATAAATAAAAGTGATAATATTAATGAGATAATTAATAATACAATAAACAAAAAAGATGAATATAAGATAACATTGACTTTAAAAAATATCTATTCTAAAAATAAAATGATGTCCACAAAGATTAAATATATAGAAGAGAAGAAAAATGATCTTTATAAGTTTACAAAAAAGATATACGAAAATGAAACATTAACAAAAGAGAGTATTACATATTTAGATAAGAATATTTTCTATTACAAAGAAGGAGATACCTATAAACAAAAAGAAATAAAAGATATTAATGATATAAAGGACTTTAATATTAATTATTCCTCATTTTTTAAAGGTATAAATAAAGTTAAAAAGATTAAGACTAAAGATAATAAGACTTATTATAAAGCTAAAATGAAATCAGAAGATGCATTCTCTTTAATATATGATAATCCAAATAATGATGATTTAGATAAATATACATATGTCTATTTAGTTTCATTTAATAATGAAATAGAAGAAATTTATTATTCAGTAAAAGATAAATCTAATAATATATATTACGTTGATTTAAAAATAGATTTTGGCCTTCAAAATATTGAATTAGATATAAATTAGTGCCTTTTTAGGCACTTTTTTTAGTCTTATGCATAAATTATATTAAGGAGTGATTAAATGTCTAAATATAGAGAAATTGTTACTAAAGCGGTCATAGGTAAAGGGAAGAAGTATTTTAAAAATAAGTATTCAGTAAATACTGAAATAAAACCATCAACAATATTAGGATGTTGGATAATTAATAATAAGTTTAAAGGTTCACTAAGTGGTGATGATGCGGTTGTTGATGGGTCATTTGATATAAATATTTGGTATTCATCAGATAATGATACTAAAACTAATGTAGTAAATGATACCATTAATTATAAAGAAGAAATAAATATTAAATCAAAAATAGATGCTAATTTAAATGACGCTGAAATAATTGTTAAAGCTCTTAAACAACCAGAGTGTATAAATGCAACTATAAACGGCAATATGATTGATTTTGAAATAGAAAAGGAACTAGGTATTGAAGTAGTAGGAGATACTAAGGTAAAAATATTAACAGAAGACGATGAAGATGAGTGGCAGGTATTTGATGATAAATTAGATGAAGATATAGAAGAACAAATTGATAAAGAAGTAAAGGAAGATTTTATTGATTAATAATAATGTCAACATTTTAGGTTGACATTATATTTTTTTTGATGTATAATTAATTCATATGAAGGAGGGAAATCATGGCTGTTAAGATTAGATTAAAAAGAATGGGTGCTAAAAAAAGACCATTTTATAGATTAGTTGCTGCAGATTCAAGAAGTCCTAGAGATGGTAAATTTATTGAAAATTTAGGTACTTATAATCCATTAGATGGAAAAGTAGAAATTAAGGAAGAAGAAACTTTAAAATGGTTGGGAAATGGTGCTATTCCAACTGATACTGCAAGAAACTTATTATCTAAAGAAGGTATAATGGAAAAATTTGCATCATTAAAAAGAGGTAAATAATTATGTCATTAGTAGATTTAACTAAAATGATAATAGATTCTTTAGTTAAAGATCCTGACTCAGTTAGTGTTAGAGAATTTGAAACTGAAGATAATGAAATTACAATTGAAATTGTTGTTAGTGAAGAAGAAGCAGGTATGTTAATAGGTAAATCTGGAAAGATAATTAATTCTATTAGAACAATACTTCAAGCTAGTTCTTATCTAAAAGATAACAAGAGAGTTAAAGTAAACATTACAAGCATTTAATGTTTGCTTTTTTATTTTATTATGTTATAATATTAAGCCATGTGTGGGGTGTTTTTTTATGAATAAAAAGAAACTTTTTAATTTTATTTTATTTATACCTTTTGCAATAGCAATAGGTGCGTTTATTCTTTATATTAAATTATATTTAGATATAAAAGGCGCAAGTAAAGTAACAGAAATAATGGAAGTTACATTAGTAAGGTATAGAAATATAGGTATCTTTTGTTTAGTGATTGGTATTATTCTATTATTTGTAAAAACATTAATTAATTATTTTAGAATAGATGATGACATTGATGTTAGAAGAGAAAGAGTATTAGATAAAATATCAAGTAAACAAAAAGAGGATAGTATTAAATATTCATTTAATGAAACAAATATTATTAACGATTTGTTAAACGGACATGAATTAAAGGCTGTATTTTATAATCATAATATTACTGAAAAGATAGTTAAGTTTAAAAACTATGATAAAGAAAAGAATATAATTGAATTTTATGATTATTCAAAACCAGCAGTAGTTAAGAATGAAAAAATAGTAAAAGAAGAGAAGGCAATTGCGTCTCCAATAAAAAAAGAATATGTTGTTAGTAAAGAAACATATGATAATAGATATTTTAAGAAATGTTATAGATGTAAAAAAATAATCGCAAAAGATTCAATAATATGTGTTAATTGCGGAACTGTATTAAAACCAAATAAAGTAGAGAAGAAAAAGAATAATTCCTTTAATCCTATAAAATTTGCGATTAATATGATAGTAATATTACTTTCAATTATATTAGTGTTATTATGTATTAATGCAATTACAAAACAATCAAAATTAAATAGAAATAATTTTAATATACAAACAATAAAAGCAGTAGAACTTAATTAGTTCATACTGCTTTTTCATATGATTTTAAATCTAAAAAATAGTTTTCTTCTTTGAAATTAAAGTCCTTATCTTTACTTGTTATTAATTCTTTTATTAGATAAGAACATAATTTAGGATTTCTTACTAATAGAGGACCAATAATATATGTTCCATAAAAATTATTAATTTTAACAATATCCTCATCAAAGTTTAATACTTTTCCATCATGATTTTCAAATCCAATTATTTTTTCATCTATTATATTTGTATTTATATTTACATCTTTTACTATACGATCTTGTCTCATACATACGTAGTCTAAGACTCCAAGTGCTTTGATTTTCTTATTAGATACTATATAGTTTCCAAATAATTCTACAGAGTTACCTGTAGATAATATAAACTTATTATCTTTTATATATTTTTCTAATTCCTTTTTATTCTTCATTAAATCATCTAACGCAACCATTAAATTTTCATTTGTGCCACTACCAACATAAATTAGATCTACATCAGAAAAATCTTTTTTATCATTTATACTCATTTTTTTGATTTCTACATCAATACCTTGTTCCTTTAAGTGATAGTTTAATGTTTTTATATTTCCAGTGTCACCATATAAATTAAGTAAATCATAGTAAAGATATCCAATAGTTATTTTCATTTAACATCTTCCTCCTTTACTTTATTTATAAATGGTTCTACATAGTCAAAATTTAATACTGCATATATATTTCCTTTTGTCTCTTTATCTATTGTTTCTTTTATATTAGTTAAATCATCTAGTATAATTATATTTTTTTCATCAAAATCAGCATATTTAATTCTAGTTGCGATATCATATGCATATGGACCTGCGCATATTATTTTATCAACATTACAAGTATTTAATAATTCAAAATATATATCATATAACCAAGATAAATCAAAGTGTTTATAACGCCTACTTATCTCTCTTAAACCTAATACAATAGTCTTTTTTTCAGTATCCATTGCGGTATATATTAAAGATAAATTATATGTTGAATTATTTTCTGCCTTACAATTTAATATTGTATATTTTCTATTATTAACAGTAAATTCTTTAAATATTTTTTCATTAATCTTAGAATTATTAATTGTATTAATAATAGTATTATCATCTATACCTATAATATTAGACATAGTATAAGATGAAATAATATTATATAAGTTAAATAGTATAAAATTATTAATATTAATTTTTATATCTTTATTAATAGTTATTTCATTATTTTTATAATCTACTTTAGTAATAGAGTATTCTATATTATCTCTTTTAAAATCACATTTAGGACATTTATAATCTCCAACACTTCCATAGTGATAATAATTATAGTTTAATTTATTATGACATTTAGGACAATATTCATAGTCTTTAACATCATTCATTTCTTTAAAACTATATTTAGTTTTTTCTAATCCATAGTATGTAATTTTACCTTTATAATACAAAGAGAATTTTCTTAATATTGGATCATCACCATTTAATATTAAATGTACATTACTATGTATTCCTTTTAATAATTCATTAAATACAATATCAAATGATCCTTGTCTTGGAGGTTGATCTCTAGTTATATTATTAATAATTAAATATTTTGGTTTAATATGTTTTGTTATTATTTTTAAATATCTTTCATCAACTTCTAGAAGAAGTGCATCTGCATTTAGTTTTTTTCCTTTGACACTATTTACTATCGCAGTAGCCGCTCCAAATAATAGATTAGAACCTTCATCGTTACTACAAACTTTCATATTATTATTTTGTAATATTTCTTTAATTAGTTTTACTGTACTACCTTTTCCAGAAGAACCTGTAACAAAAATAATATTATCTGGATATTTAATTTTCCTTAAATATTCAGGGAATAGTTTTAATACAACTTTACCTGGAAAAGAAGATGCATTAAATTTAAATAATCTTTCTATTTTAGTAATACTTTTTCCTATAATTGTTCCTAACATGTTATCACCAATATCATTATATCATATATTTTATACTATATTAAAGTATTTTGTGTATCACTAGCGGTTAATGTACGTTCCTTTTTGTTTAGATATGCTACATAAAGTAGTATACAGGCACTTATTAATGTAATTATATTTGTTAGTAGTAGTAAACCTGATTTATATTTTTCTTTGTTTGTTTCTTGCTTTAAATAGTTTTTAACTGCGACATATAATGAAATAAGAATGGATAATAATATTATTATTCTATTATAAAAAGATATATTTAAAGCTTCAGTTTCTGTATATAATCTCTTATTAATTTTTTCATTATAGGTAATAGAAATCGATATAAAAGACGCAATTATAAATATAATTGATGATAATAGTTGAAGATTTATTTCTTTATTTTTATCCATATTTAAGTATATTAAAAAGGTTGTAATTTTTTTACTAATATAGTAAAATATATTTCGTAAAAGGGTGATATTTATGGGAAGAGCTTATGAAGTAAGAAAGGCAGCAATTCAAAAGAACGGTGCTGCAAAAGCAAAGATTTATTCAAATTTTGCAAAGGAAATATATATAGCAGCAAAATCAGGTGGAACTAATATAGAATCAAATGATAAATTAAAAAGTTTAGTTGAGAAAGCAAAGAAAAATCAAGTTCCAAGTGATATTATTAATAGAGCAATAGATAAGGTTAATAGTGGAGTAGATGAAAGTTATCAATCTCTAAGATATGAAGGTTTTGGACCAGGTTCATCTACTGTAATAGTTGATTGTCTAACAGATAATGTCAATAGAACAGTAGGTTTAGTTAGACCAGCATTTACTAAATGTAATGGTAAATTAGGAGTTACAAATTCAGTTTCTCATTTTTATGAAAACCTAGCTATTTTTTCTGTTAAAGGTAAAACTGAAGAAGAAGTATTTGAAGTTTTAATGGATGCAGGAGTAGATGTTAAAGACATTGAAACAGAAGAGGATGAAGTAGTAATTACTGCGGATGCAAAAGAATATAATAATGTTAGAAAGGCATTAACAAACGCAAATTTTGATATTGATTTAGATGAAGTAAGTATGGTTGCTTTGGATAAAGTGACTTTAGAAGGGGAAGACTTAGATTTATTCAATAAATTAATGAATATGCTTGATGAAATAGAAGATGTACAAAACGTATTTCATAATGTTCAATTATAAAGACTTTTTAAAGTCTTTTTATTTTTTTTAAAATATGTTATTATTAAAATAGAGGGTTAGCATATGAGGAAAAGAAGAAAGAAATTAAGAGTTGATCGAATATTATATGTCTTTGCTATTTTTGTGTGCTTTATATTACTAATTATTTTTGGAATAAGTGCGTTATTAAATCTTAGAATTTATAACAGTATAAAGAAGAATGGTAAAGTAACGTTATTTAAACAAAATGTTAAAGTTTGGAAAAAGACTATAAATTATGCGAAAGATAATTATGATACAATTACAATAAAGTATAAAAAGAACTATATTAAGATTGATTCAAAAGATTTTAAAAATGGATTAAATTTAAAACTAAATATTTATAATAAAAAAATAGATGAGGCCCTTTTTGATAATGTTAAATCCTTATATGTAGAAAAAAGCGATCTTTTAGATAAAACAAATGAATTAAAAATAAAATTACCTAGATATCTATATAAGAATAATAAAGTAGATTTATATGGTATTAAAAATAAAAAAGAAATAGTATTACTTTCACCAGGTATAGAGATAAAGGATAAGTATATTACTTTTAAAACTAATAAGAATTATGATGATTATTTCATTACTTATATACAAGGAAAGAGTATATCTTCATCAAATAATATAAATATTGATGTTGGTGAAAAAAGAAGTCTAAATGCTAAAATTAATCCTAGTAATTCTACTAATAAAAAATTAACATATAAATATGATAAGAAAATGTTATCATTAAATGGTGATGTTGTTACAGGTAAAAAGGCAGGTAAGACGATAGTAACTATTATTTCAAAAGAAAACGGAATTAGTAAAGATATTACTATTAAAATAAACAAAAAGAAGAAGGAAGAGATGAAAGAGGAAAAAGTGGAAGAAAAGAAAGAAGAAAGCAGGGAAATAACAGTAAAAGATGGAATATCTTATATAGATGGAATAATGATAGTTAATAAATCTTATTCGTTACCAGCAACTTATAATCCAGGTGGTTTAACAGATGAGTTTATGGATGCTTTTTATAATATGCAGTCTGCAGCTAGTTTAGATGGAATAAGTTTATTTGTAGCGTCTGGTTTTAGAAGTTATGATTATCAAGTTGAATTATATGATGCATATGTTAAAAGAGATGGAAAAGAAGCTGCTGATACATATTCAGCAAGACCAGGTTATTCAGAACATCAAACAGGTTTAGCAGCGGATATAAATGCGGCAGATTCTTCATTTGAAGATACACCAGAAGCTATATGGTTAGATAAAAACTGCTATAAATATGGATTTGTAATAAGATTTCCTAAAGGAAAAGAACAATATACAGGTTATACATATGAACCATGGCATTTAAGATATGTGGGTGAAAGAATAGCTAAAGAAATACATAATGCAGGTGGTATATCATTAGAAGAATACTATAATTTGACTTCAGTTTACAGCGATTAAAGATACATATGTATCTTTTTTCTTGACTTTTTTCATAAATATGGTATATTATTAAGCCAATAAAGGGGGTATGTGTTGTGAAAACAATATATACTAGTACTAATATCAAGGAAACTCTTAACTACTTACAAAAAAGATATAGTAATTTAAATAATAAGAAATATAGTATTCAGGAGATAATTTATGCTTTTAATAAACTCCCTGGTAAATATCAAGATTTATTATTGAAAAATAATAAAGATGAGAATGATAAAGCAAATCTTTCTCATGTCTATGATCATTTTAGAAAGACATTGTTAGTTACGAAGAATGCACCTTCAGACATTAAGATTAATATTAAAAATATTAAAGAGGAAGAAAAAGTAAAAAAAGATAGTGTGACTTTAGAAGATGTTGAATTTGATGAACAAAATAGAACTAAAAAAAATGATATTAATAACGATAATAGAGAAAAATATAATAATCAGGTAAAGAAAGATAATAATAAAGAAAAAAATGCTGTGAATCAAAAAATCAAATTTGTTATATTAGAAGAATATATATCAGAAAGACAAAATGTTAATGTTGAATCTACGCTAGATAAGTTATCTTTAGATGAAGATGAAAAATTTATTATCATGTTAAAATATGAAAATAATAATGTTAAAACTAATGAAGAAGTATCAAAAGAACTAGGTGTATGTGTTTCATATATAGATGAAGTAGTTGATAAATATTTAGAACAGTCTATTGAATATAAAAAGAAAAAACTACTTGCTTTAGAAAGGAAGTAGAAATATTGGATTATAAATTAGTTCGAAATATAGTTTTAACTAGATTTAAAGATTATGATAATAAAGATTATATTATAGATATTATTAATGAATCATTACCAGATATTGAAAAAGATTATAAAACTGATTCTAATATTTCAAAAGAAATATACTGCTCTATGTTAATTAGTAATAAAGTATACTATAAATTATTAAAATCTGATGATATAGATGATATTATATATGTAAAAGAATTTATTAATAGAATTATTAATACAATTATAAATATAAGAGATAAAAATAATAAAGATATTTCTTATATCAAAAGTGAAGATGAGGTATATGATTATTGTAAGGATAATTATGATGGAAAAGAATTATTTATTTCATCTATCCAAAATTGTGCATCAAGTTATTATCAAGGACTAGATAAAGCTACTTTAGAA
The DNA here is from genome assembly GCA_964548815.1 of uncultured Muribaculaceae bacterium. Lineage (GTDB taxonomy): Bacteria > Bacillota_I > Bacilli_A > RF39 > UBA660 > RUG13038. The sequence continues at coordinate 1,135 of CAZJSD010000013.1, read as the reverse complement.
AAGGAAAGACTAGAAATGATAGAGAGTTTAAAAAAAGATATTAACTCTTTAAAAGAATTTCAAAAATATGAAAAGAAGTTAAAATTTAAGTTTTAATTTCTTTTTTTATGATATAATTTTTTTGGGTGATTATAATGGGCAAAGGAAAAATAATAGTAATTGAGGGAGCATGTGATGGTATTGGTAAATCAACACAATATAATTTATTAAAGGAAGAATTAGGAGAAAAAGTAATTACTCATCATTTTCCAACATATAATTCTTATCAAGGAAAAGGGGTAGAAGAATATTTGTCTGGAAAGTATGGAGATATAAGTAATTTGTCACCATATTTTGTTAATAATCTATATGCATATGATAGAGGAGTTACTTGGGCAACTGAACTAAGTAAGAAATATGAAGAAGGTTATACAATTCTTTTAGATAGATATACAACATCAAGTATAATTTATCAATCATGCTTAATAGATGATATTGATGAAAGAAAAGCATTTATAGATTATATAATAGATTATGAATATAATAAATTGAAAATAGGGAAACCAGATCAAGTAATATTTTTAACCGCACCTTTTGATGTAGTAACTAATTTAAGAAATTCAAGATTAACAAATGATGGTGTCAGTAATGATATACATGAAAAAAATATTGATTTTATGAAAAAAGTATATGATAATGCATTATTTGTTGCTGACTATCTAAATTGGGATAAAATAGAGTGCACAGAGGATGAAAAATTTAAAGAAAAACATAAAATTCATAAAGATATTTGTAAAATATTAAAATAAATAAAAAAAATGTAACAAAATCTTAAAAATATGTTATAATTAACTAGTAATTTGATGTCTCCTTAGCTCAGTTGGTAGAGCAACTGACTCTTAATCAGTGGGTCTAGGGTTCGAATCCCTAAGGGGACACCATTTTATTAGTTATATTAACTTGACAGTAATATAAAAATAAGGTAAAATTATAAAGCAAGTTAAATTTGCTGGTATGGACTTATAGCTCAGTTGGTTAGAGCGTCCGTCTGATAAGCGGGAGGTCGATGGTTCAAGTCCATCTAGGTCCACCATTTATATATGGCCTATTGGTGAAGTGGCTTAACACACCGCCCTTTCACGGCGGCATTCATGGG
>CAZJSD010000012.1:3721-30531 GCA_964548815.1 uncultured Muribaculaceae bacterium | reverse complement strand
ATTGTATCAAAAAACCACACCAAGTGGTGCGGTTGAAATTTGAATTTAGGAAAAGACTTCAATTATAATTTGAAGTCTTTTATATTATCATCATTTAAATCTTTCCCATCAAAGAACATTTTTTCATTATACTTTAATACTTTACCAACTATATTAAATGGGAACTTTCTAACTAGTTCGTTATAACCAACAATATTTTCATTATAGTATTTAATATAAGCTTTTAAAGTTTCATCCATTTCATCTATTTCATAGAATAATTTATTTACTTCTTCTGAAGAACTAACTTCTTTATACTGTTTTCTAACAAAATCAATTTTATTATAACTTTCAGTTAGTATTCTATATATTTCAAAACTGCTTTTATTCTTATTCTTTAGTCCTTCTAAGTCATCCACTAATTCTTTATCAGTTTTAATCTTTTCTTTGATTATATTATTAATTTTAAGTGTATTATCATATTTATTTCTTAATGTTTCATCAATTTTTCCTTCTACTTCGTTTATCTTTATAATATAATCTTGAAACTTATTATATATAATATTAACAATTATAAATAACGCAAATAATATAACTAAAACAATTAGGATAATTAACCATAATTTCATTCTTACACCTTCTATTCAAATAAATTATATCATTTCCTTTCTATTGTTTCAATTATTATTTATAATATTCTTATTTTTATTCTCAAAAAAATAATTGAATTAATAAAAGGTATGTTTGTATTCTTTATTTCTTTTTTGTATAATATTTTTATATAAGAGGTTTTTTATGAGGAAAATTATAAATGAATTATTAAGTATATTATATACATTATTGGTAGGAGCTTTGGCAGGTTTTATTATATGGTCATTTTTAAAAGTAATGAATATAGGTATAGAATTCTTATGGATATATATACCAGATAAGATTAATCTTAAATATTATACTATTATTATATGTTTGTTAGGTGGAATATTACTAGGTTTATGGAAATGGAAATTTGGTGATTCTCCTGAAGAATTAGAAGTAGTTATTAAGAAGATAAAGAAAGATAAAAGATACTCATATAAGAATATATTTTCATCTATTATATCTGCTTTATTGCCTTTGACTATGGGTGCGAGTATAGGTCCAGAAGCTGGTCTTACAGGAATAATCGCAGGATTATGTACATGGGTAGGAGATAAATTAAAACACTTTCATAAAAAGGTAGAGGAATTAACTAGTATAGGTGTTACAGCGACTTTAGGTACTATATTTAAATCACCTATGTTTGGTTTTGTAGAACCTCTTGAAGGAGAAGAAACTAAATTACCTAAAACTTCTAAAATAGTATTATATTTTACTGCGATATTAGGTTCGTTTGGAGTATTTATATTATTAAATAAATTATTAGGTGGAGGATTAGGAATGCCTTCACTTCCCCAAGCGTCATTTGATAATATAAATTATTTATATGTACCTTTATTAATACTTGTTGGAGTTTTATTAGGTTATATATATTTTATAAGTCATAAGCTTATAAAAATAGTATTTAAACCAATTAAAACAAATATATTTATAAAATGTATAATTGGAGGATTAATACTTGGAGTAATAGGTACTTTATTACCATTAACAATGTTTTCAGGAGAAGAACAAATAGTAGATGTATTAGAAACTGGAAGAAACATAGGTATAGTATTATTAATAGTAATAAGTATTACTAAGATTATATTAACTAATATATGTATTGAATCAGGTCTAAAAGGAGGACATTTCTTTCCTATGATTTTTTCTGGTATAGCGTTTGGGTATGCCTTAAGTATATTATTAAATATAGATCCAGTTATATCTATGGCAGTTGTTACATCTTCATTTTTAACTAATATAATGAAGAAACCAATCGCTGTTGTATTACTGTTGATGATTGTATTTCCATCTAATTTAATTCCTATAATGTTAGTGTCATCTATTATTTCTTGTATATTTAAAACACCAAAGATATTGGAGGATAAATAAATGAATATTAAATTAGAAGAAATTGATATTAATTCTGGAATAGATGGTCTAGAAGTATTAAAAGAAATATCTAATGATGATGAAATATATGGTGAATCACCTGTACCTAAAGATATTAATGAATATTTATATAAGGGATTCTTATTAATATCAGAAGAAGAATCTAATTTAGATGATACATATAGATACTGGATAACATTAAATGATGAAAAGATAGGGTACGCAAATATAAGAAAAGAGTTAGATGAAGAAGCAAGAAGAATAGGTGGGAATATAGGTATCGTTTTATTAAAGAAATATAGAAATAAAGGACTAGGTAAAATAGTATTATCTATGTTATTAGATACTTCTTATGAAAAAGGTATAGAAGATATATTAATAACTACAAGTCCTGATAATACCCCAATGAGAAATCTTTGTGAATCTATGGGAGGATCACTAGAAGATATAGATGGACATTGTCATTACTTATTTAAGAAAAAGAAGATTCATAAAAAGTGAATCTTTTTTCACATAATTAGGTCTTTATCATATTATAATCTAGGGGAGGTTATACTTATGATAGTAATTGATAGTGGTCACGGAGGTTCTGATTTTGGAGCGTCTGGCAATGGAATTAATGAAAAAGACTATACTTTAATGATAAGTGAATATATGAAGAATAGATTTGATGAGTTAGGTATACCATCTAAAATGACTAGAATCAAAGATGAGACTTTAGCGCCAGCTGAAAGAGTTAATAGAATACTTAATGCATATGGTAATTCACCTGACGTACTTGTGATATCTAATCATTTGAATGCTGGTGGAGGAAGTGGTGCGGAAGTAATATACGCACTTCGTAATAATGATGTACTTGCGAAGAATATATTAAAGGGGTTAGGTGAATCTGGCATGCCAATTAGAAAAGTATATCAAAGAAGGTTACCTAGTGATATGACAAAGGATTATTATTTTATACATAGGAATACTGGATTAACTGAACCACTTATAATTGAATATGGTTTTATTGATAATAAGAGTGATGCGGATAAGATTAAGAATAATTATAAGAGATACGCCGAAAGCGTTGTAAAAGAAATTGCTAATTATAAGGGGTATAATTATGTAGAACCAAGAGTTCAAGAAGAGTATATAGTACAAAAAGGAGACACTTTATGGAACATTTCTAAGAGATTAGATACCTCTGTAGATGAATTAAAAAAGCTTAATAATTTAAATAGTAATTTATTATATGTTGGTCAAAAGTTAAAAGTGCCTTCATATATGACCGCAGAAGATACTAATATTAATTATATAGTTAAACCAGGAGATAATTTATATAATATAGCAAAATCATATGATACTACTGTTAATGATTTAAAGACATATAATAATCTTACTTCTGATAGTTTAAGTGTAGGTCAAATAATAAAGATTCCAGAGTCTACTTCTATTATTACCCCATCAGAAGATGAAGTAATAAATGAAGGAAGTGTTTACGTAGTTCAAAAAGGGGATACTTTATATAGTATCGCAAAGAAGTTTAATACTACTGTGGATAATTTAAAGAATATTAATTCTATTATTGGAGATGTATTATCAATAGGAATGAACTTATTAATTCCAGGTAGTGTATTAAGCGATATAATAGTGCATAAGGTTGTTTTAGGAGATAGTTTATGGTCACTTGCGAATAAATATAATACAACAGTAGAATCTATTAAACAATTAAACAATCTTATGTCAGATTTAATAACTGTAGGTCAAGATATACAAGTAAAAAGAAATACAAAATAATGTATTTCTTTTAATATAATCTTGGACAAGTACCTTGACTTGGTTTATAAAAACAATGATTTTTATATCTACCGCTATTAGCTTGATTAAACCAAGTACTTTTACATGAATTAGATGATCCAGGAGCATAAAACCATAAAGCATTAGTCGCAGGATAGAAATCTTCTCCATCAATCGCTCTTTTTGCTAATCTTTTTTCTTTTGTAGTAGGTGAACTATTGAATAGAGAACTATTTATAGATGAAAAACCACCGGGAGACTGGTATACCATATCTGTTATAGATCTTATATTTTTAAAATCTATACAATTACATATAACTCTATTAATCGCAACATTTCCTACCATAAGCATACCTAATTCACCTTCACCTAATGCTTCTGCTCTCATTAGTCTTGCAAGTAAATCTAATTCTTTACTATTATATGAAACAACTGCCATAATCTTCACCATTATATTATATGTTTATCTTGAAATTATGTTATATTTATGTTATTATTAATTTGTCCTTGAGATAGGGGATTAGTTAAATGGTATAATAGGAGTCTCCAAAACCGAATGTGTTGGAAATGACTTGAAATGTTCTTATTGCAGATAATATAAGATCAAAAACACCATTTAAAGAATAAAAATTAAAAAATGGTTGTGCCACTTTTTGAGCCACACCTAAAAAACCCATATTTTATATAGTATAGGAGTGTAGTTCAGTTGGTAGAACGCTGGTCTCCAAAACCAGATGTCGCGAGTTCAAATCTTGCCACTCCTGCCAGAAAAATCAACGATTTAGCCTTATTTTATAAGGAAAAATCGTTTTTTGATACTTAAAAAATGTTAGTGACAGATATATTTAAATAACACCTCTCATATTCAGTTTCTAAGACTAATACTTTATTATTTTTAATGTATTCAGAATTTAGTAATATTACGATGAATTTAACTTATGAAAAAGTATGATATAATGTTTAATAGAGGTGTTTGTATGAAAAAGAAAATAATTATTGGTATTCTAATTGTGGTTTCATTAATAATATTTATTTTTGCTTTATCAAATATTAATTTAAAAATTAATGGTATATCTAAAAATGACATTAATAATGTTATTAATCCTAATTTGCCAACTAATGCAATTATGATGAAAGGTGAAACTGATCAAGCAACATTCATGACAAGAAGTTATATATTTATTATTCCAATAGTAATTATACTTGCAATTAGTATGGTTTATTTTAGAAAAATAAAAAAAATAGAAATAAAGAAAAAAGAATTAATTAAGCGAATTATGCTTGGAGTTATAATTGGATTTTTACTTGGATATTTTCATGAATTATTACATGCAATTAGTTTTCCTAAAGGATCAACTATAAATATAGGACTTGTATTAAAACCATTTTACTTTTATGCTTCTTCATTTGATTCTTTATCTAAAAATCAATTTATATTTATGAGTATTATACCATTTATTATTTTAGGTGTTATACCTTTTATATTATACTTATTATATTTTCCAAAAAGAATAAAAATAGGAGCTTTCTTTTTAGGACTTTGTATAATGGGATTAGTTGGTGCAACACCTGACTTATTAAATATATATAATGTTAGTAAAAATGTTCCAAATAATTCACAAATAATAATATCTGAAAATCATATTTATTATTATTCAAAATAATCGCAATATTAAGATATTCCGTTCGCAATATGGATATAAGACGAAATGAATAGTAGATAAAAATTCTGCTATTTTGGTGTTATAATCTATATATAAGACAACAACTAAACTGCTGGTTTAGTAAATGAAACTACTAGAATATAATTGGTTTACCTATTTTATGGTAATATGAGTTTGAGGAGGGAAAATTATGAATGAAAATGAAAGCAAAACATTTGCAGATGTAATTGTTGAATTAAGAAAGGAAAAAGGATTTACACAACAAGACTTAGCAAACAGACTACATATTACAGATAAAGCAGTGAGTAAATGGGAAAGAGGTTTATCATATCCTGATATAACATCTATATCAAATTTAGCAAACATTTTGGGAGTTGATAGCTCATATTTGATTGATTTATGTAAGTCTGAAGATAATCCTTATGCAGATGATAATAAAAAAGAAGATGTAAAAAAACTTATTCAAACAATACTTAAAGGTGTTGGATTGGCAATGGGTGTATCAGTTGCAGTATTAAATATAATTGATCAATTACCTATAAAAGATTCAATTATAATGTTATCAATTGGTATTGCTTGTCTAGGAATATCATCTTTAACAAATGAAAAAGACGATGAAAAAAAGTTAATAAAGAAAAAATAAAAGATATTATTTTGATATTTCAAATTTATTCGCAATAGGTTGCTAATACGAAAACATAAGAAGATGAAAAATCTTCTTTTTCTTATATGATGAGTCTCAAAAACCTATAACATTACTCTTGAAAAGTGTACTATTTCCGTATTTTCTATGGAAGAATGCAAATTAAATTATTAGTTTTTTGTGCCACTTTGATTAAAAAAAAGTGGCATTTTTAACAATTTTAGAATCTATTTTATATAAAAAAATAAGTGGCACAATTTTACCCTTTAAAAAAAATACCCTTTATAAACACTGGAGAAACTTGGGTATAGTCAGTCGGTCTGCAGAGCCAAGTGGCACACGAATTTTGAGGTTAAAAAAGTTTGTGCCACTAGAGTGGCACAATTTCCAAAAAAATGGCAAAAACTCCCACTTTTTCGAGATATTTGAAAAATTGAAAAACCTTGATTTGCCTTTATTTTAAACCAAATCAAAGCATTTCAAAGAAATCGAGACTTGCTCTCCAAAACTTTAGTTGGGAGTTCGATTCTCTCATCCCCTGCCATTTTGTAAATTAAAACACTAATTTAATGTTAGTGTTTTTTTATTATTTATTTGATGAAATATTTACCCATCTTCCTTTTATATAATTAATTATTTTTTTTATTTCTTCATAATCATTCATTTTACTAGGATTATTATTTAATAAATTATATAATTCATCAACTATAGGTTTATACTTAAATAATTCTCTTTCATCAATAACACCACATCTCACAAAATATTGTCACATAAAAAGGGAGATTTTTTATCTCCCTTCTGTCATTTATAAAAATAATATTTTTAATAGTCAGTTTATTATATATTATTTTTAAATGAAATAAATTTATTTAGAAAAAGTAAAAAAAATATGTCTAATTATAGAATGCTATGCTATAATTAGATATAATAGGAGAAGTGAATAATGAGTAAAATAGGTAAAAAAATATTCTCTGTTTTGTTATTTGTTTTTGTATCAGTATTATTTATACCTACACTTGTAAAAGCAGATAGTGAAAAAGAAATAATTGAAAAAGTAGAAATAGAAGGGGTTAATTTAAATTTAAAGGTTGGAGAAAGACCAACACTTTCAGCAAGATTAACAAAGTATGCTGACGATATAAAACTAGATGAAACTTTTATGAGTCTTAACAGAGTGTCATATATAACTACAGAAGAAGAATCTAGTTCCGATCCAGATGGATTAATAAAAGATTATGTTTATTATCATATTATTGATTTAGAAATAAAAGATGGTTCTAATTATTTATTTGATAATAATACAAAGTTTTATTTAAATGGAGTAGAAAAGAAACCATCTTATGTTAGTGAAGGTGGTACTTTAGCCGTTATAGCTGATGAATCTGAAAAGCTTATTCCAGAAAACTATGTTGCATCAGCAGAGTTAGATGAAGATTTTGTTATTGCGCAAAATAATAGAGTAAACGAAATATTAGTAAAACTAATAAAAGAAGGAAAAGTAAAATATAAAGAAGATGAAGCTATTCCTATTATAGAAGATGCTATTTCAAATAACAAAAATATAGAAATAGAATTAGGAGTATCTGAATCAATGACTAAGAGTCAAATATACTTTTACTCTGAAGATTTTGCCAAAATAGATGAAAATATAGGTGAGGGATATAGTCTAGGGGCATATTATTATGTTGATATTCTTGTTTTTGTGGATGGTTATATTACAGGGCACATATCTGAAATAGATGAACCTATTTCTATTACAATTCCATATCCAAATGGACTACCACCAGTACAAAACGGTTATAAGAGGGTATGGAAAATACTAAGAGATCATAACGGTGTAGTAGATATGTTAGATTCAGAAAGAACAAACGACGGAATTAGTTTTATAAATGATAAATATTCTTCATTCGCATCTATTTATTACGATGAAAAAGTAGAAGAAACAAGTGAAATAGTTAATCCTAGTACAGGAGATACAGTTTATACATATATAGGATTTGCAATTATTTCAGTATTGATATTTATATGTGTTAGAATAAAAGAAATAAAACTATAATAAAAATGAATATATAAAAGTTGATTTAATTCAACTTTTTTAATTTGACAAAATAGTGTTTTTATTATATAGTATCTAGGCAATTAGGAGGGGTTATTATGGCTCAAAAATATTACTTACTTAATGGTAAGAATGGAAAAGGTGAAGCATTAGATTTATTAGTAGATGGTGAATTAAAAAGAGATTTTATAGATATATCATCTTTAGATTTAAAGACTCTTGATATACCAATAAATAAAGCTAAAGATACACTAAAAAAATATAATGAAGATAAGGATTTAGATGGGACTTTTTATGCTGCATTATATCCGTTTAAAAAGGTTGAAACTAAGACTTTTATCCCAGCATTTGGAATAGAAAATGAAGAACTTGAGTACTATTTAAATAATTTAAGATACTTTGCGGAGCAAAGAGAATGGAATATAAAGAATAGAAAATCAAAAGATTTTAATAAAGATGCTAAATATGATAGATATGTAGAAGTATTATTATATTATCTTTTAAAGAATCAAAATCAAAGAGTAGTTAGACCAGATTCTTCTGTTGGAAGTGTCCTAAAAGATGAATTAAAAGAAGGATATAGAGCAATGAGTTATAAAAGTCCTGAAGAGTATATAAGATATAGAAGAAAATTAAAATCATTACTTGATCATTATACTCAGTTAAGAATATTAACTTTAGAATATATATCTTCTCAAAGTGATTATAAGATTCCAACTAGAAGTGCTTTAAGTAGATTTTCTAAATATGAAAACTATGGAATGGAACCAACTGAAGGCAATAAAAGTGATAAGCAAATAAAATACTATCAATATACATTAGATGATTTTGGTTTATAATTATAAGTCTTAACAAATTGTTAAGATTTTTTTCTATTATATGATATAATTTATTAGAGGAGATTTTGTTATGATAGAGATAAAAAATGTTACAAAAAAATATGTGGATAAAAAGGCACTTGATAATGTATCTTTTGAAGTAAATGATGGAGATATATTTGCTTTTATAGGTCATAATGGTGCGGGAAAAACTACATTAATTAAATCTATAGTAGGAATACATGATTTTGATGAAGGAGATATATTGATAGATGGTATGTCTATTAAAGATAATCCTGTAGAATGTAAAAAATTAATGGCTTTTGTTCCAGATAATCCAGAAACTTATGAACATATGAAAGCAATAGATTATATTAATTTTATATGTGATATGTATGATGTAAGTACAGAAGTTAGAGAAAAGAATATTGCTAAATACGCTAAATTATTTGGTATGGAAGATAAGTTAAATGATACTATAGATAGTTATTCACATGGTATGAAACAAAAGATAGTATTAATATCTGCTCTTGCACATGAACCAAAGATACTAATAATGGATGAACCGTTTGTAGGATTAGATCCAAAAGCAGTATTTGATATTAAAGAGATATTAAATGAAATGGTTAAAGAGAATAAAACAGTGTTTTATTCAACACATATACTAGATGTTGCGGAAAAACTATGTTCTAGAGTCGCAATTATTAAAAATGGTAAGCTTATTAAGAGTGGTAGTATGAAAGAAATAAAGGGCGATAAGTCTTTAGAAAAAGTATTTATGGAATTAGAGGGATAATAATGAAAAAATTATATTCACTAATAAAAGCTACTATGACTAGTGATATGAATTTATTTACTGTTAAACAAAAAAAGAAAAATAAAAAGAATGGTAAAAGTCTAATAATAGTTTTATCACTGGTTATTATGTTCACCATGTGGACTTATGGAAATATTATTCTAGAAGTAATGGCACCATTACATCTAGAACATGTAGTCTTATCATTAGCAGTATTTGTAACATCTTTTATGACTATTATTGAAGGTATATATAAAAGTGGCCCAATACTGTTTAATTGTAAAGATGATCAGTTATTACTATCACTACCAATAAAAAGAGGTACAGTATTATTTGTTAGAATACTTAAGTTCTATATATTTGAATTATTATTTAACTCATTATTCTTAGTACCATTAATGCTATCTTATGTAGGATGGGCAAAGAATATAGATTGGACTTTCTTTTTATCAGGTATAGTAATGGTTATATTATTACCAGTTATACCTATAGTTATATCTTGTATTATAGGTTCTATATCAATTGGAATATCTAGTAGATTTAAGTATAAGAATCTAGTTCAAATAATTATATCTATGATATTCTTATCAGGTACTATGTACTTATCACTTAATACAGAAAGAGTTCTTAATTATCTTTCTAATCATGCCGATAATGTTAATTCTATTATTACCAAGATTTATTATCCAGCAGGAGTATATGGTAAATTAGTTACTAATTTTAATATTATGGATTTATTAGTATTTATATTAATAAATATAGTACTATCAGTATTAACTATATTTATATTAAGTAAGATATATTTTAAGATTAATTCAAGATTAAAAAAAGGAACTATATCTAAAAAGAAAAATCTAGATGATTTATCTATTAAATCTACATCTAAAACAAAATCATTAATAAAAAAAGAATTAAAGACTTTCTTTAATATTCCAGTATTTATAATAAATGCAGGACTTGGTTTATTCTTATTTATAATAATTTCTATTGCGATAGCAGTTAAATTTGATAGTGTTATTCCTATGATAGAAAAAATGAATATGGGTTCAGTACTTAAAGATATGTTTTTAGGAAATAAAACTGTATTAATATTAATATTAATTACATTTACTTCATTTATGACTTCTATTACTAATTCAGTAATAAGTTTAGAGGGAAGGAATATTAATATACTAAAATCATTACCAATAGATACTAAAGAGATATTATTATCAAAGTTATATGCAGCGCTAGTTATTACTACTCCTTTGTTATTAGTGGGAGATTTAATATTATTTATTAGATTTAAAATAAGTATAATTGATTCATTACTATTAATTATTTTATCTATATTATTACCATTAGTATCTCATTTTATAGGGTTAATAGTTAATTTAAAATATCCTAAATTAGATGCTGAAAATAGTGCAGAAGTTGTAAAACAAAGTACTAGTTCATTTATTTCAGTTATGACTGGTATGGGATTATTAGTAGTTAATATTATAGTTATATCTATATTAACATTTAAATTAAGTCCTACTATAATATCAATAATATTTGTTATTATATATTCATTAGTAGATTATATTTTATATTTATATTTAACCAAGAAAAGTATAAAAGATTTTAATGAATTATCAGTATAAAAAAAAGTAAACTATTGTTAGTTTACTTTTTCTTATAATTCTTTTCCACAATTAGAACAATGTTTAGCATTCTTTGCTACTTTAGTTCCGCAGTTTCCACAGAATTTATCAGTACTCTTAGTTGTAGTTTCTTTTACTTCTACTGTTGTAGTAGTAGATGATGAGTTTTTATGTTCTCCAAGAGTTTCATCATAAGTATCATCACCAAAACCAAGCATACAATAACCTACAACTGGAACTAATATTAATAAAGCAGCGAATCCGCCGGATTTATTAAATTTCTTTGAAAGTGAAATTGCAGCAAGTATTTCAAATACTAATAAAATAATTGGACCTGCACATGGAATAAATCCAAAGAACATATATGCACCTGGATATCCAGAAATTTCAAATAATGTCCAAACATTATAGAATGGTACGATTGCTTCCCATCCTTGTTTTCCTGCTTTTTTGAAAACTTTCCACATTCCTATGATTTGTACTACAGAAACTGCTAAAGCAAAAATCCAAACAACTATATAAATTGCTAAAAATCCTCCTGCTAAACCAGCTGCAGCACCACTATCATAACTTCCATAATTACTACCGTAACTACTTCCATAATTATAGTAATCACTATACATACTTTTCCCTCCTATCTACTAAAATTATATCATATTAATAGTAAAATATTATATATTTTTGCAAAAAATGTCGTTTTATTTATATTTAGTGCTAAAATGTATATAGGTGAAGTATATGAGTAATATATCTAAATCATTATATTGTAACTATATTCAATGTAAAAAAATGATATGGTTAAATAAATATAAGAAAGAAGAATACGTAGAAAATAAATCAGAAAGTGTTATGGAAAATGGTAATGAAGTAGGTGATTTAGCAAGAAGATATTTTGGTAATTATTCTTTAGTTAAATATAATGAAGTATTAATAAAAATGGTTATGGAAACTAAAGAATATATGAAACAAAAGAAAGAAATTATATGTGAAGCTTCTTTTAAATTTGATAACTTATTCGCTAGTATTGATATATTAAAATGTGAAGATGATGGAGTTTCAATATATGAAGTAAAAAGTTCTACTGAAGTAAAAGATATATATAAAGATGATGCTTCTTTTCAGGCTTATATTCTTAAAAAATTAGGATATAAAATAAAATCAGTTAATATTATGCATATTAATAGCGATTATGTATTACAAGGTGAATTAGACTTAAAAGGATTATTTGATATAACGGATATTACTAAAGAAGCAAGAGAAAAAGAGACAGAAATAGAAGAAAATGTTAAAGAAATAAATGAAATATTAGATAGTGAAATAGAACCTAGTATAGATATAGATCTTCATTGTTTTACTCCATATGATTGTCCATTCTTTAAGTATTGTTCTAAACATTTACCAGAGAAAAATGTATTTGATGTTTTAGGATTAAATAAAAATAAGAAAATAGAATTATATAAAAAAGGAAAGTATTCATATGAAGATTTAATAAATGAAAAAATAAATCCTAAATATATAGAGCAAATTGATTTTGAATTAAATAATAGAGAACCAAAAATTAATAAAGGTAAAATAAAAGAATTAATGGATTCTTTAAAATATCCATTATATTTTGTTGACTATGAAACATATCAAGAATCAATTCCTAAAGTACAAGGAACTAGACCATATCAACAGTTGCCATTTCAATATTCTCTACATATTTTAAAAGATAAGAATTCTAAATTAGAACATAAGGAATTTCTTGCGGATATAAATGATAAAGATTTTATTAAACACTTTGGTGAAAGTTTAATTAAGGATATTAATGATGATGGTAGTGTAATTATTTATAATAAATCATTTGAACCTGCTAGAAATAGAGAAATAGCGAAAATGTATCCAGAGTTAAAAGATGGATTAGATAGAATAAATAGTAATATAGTTGATTTTATGGAACCGTTTAGTAAAAGAGATTATTATACTAAAGAGATGCATGGTTCTCATTCAATAAAGTATGTTTTGCCAGCGTTATATCCAGATGATCCAGAACTAGATTATCATAATTTGCCACTTGTTCATAATGGTGAAGAAGCATCAAATACATTTCTTAGTTTAAGAGATAAATCAAAAGAAGAACAAGAAGAAATAAGAAAAGGATTATTAGTATACTGTGAATTAGATACTTATGCTATGGTTAAGATATATGAAAAATTTAAAGAGTTAGAATAATTATAATTATTAAACATATTATTCAATAGGTGAATAATATGGAAATAAAAGTAGAAGGAAAGAACAAAAAATACGCTGAATTATTAAAGGAAGATTACATTTCAAAATTTGGCGATTTAACTTCTTTCCTTTTATATAGATATGAAAAACATTTATTTAATGAAACAGATAGTTATTTTTCAAGTAATATGAAAAAACTATCTAACGATTCTTTTGCGCATATAGAAATACTAGGTAGATTAATAACTATGCTTGGAGGAATTCCAGATCATATTAATTTTAAAACATATGATATTTTTTATCTAACTGATAAAGAAAAATTAATAGAAGTAAACATTAGAATAACTAAAGAAAAAATAATATCATATACAAAGCATTTAAATGAAATAGATGATCACTATATTAAAGAAATTTTAACTAATTTTATTGTAGAAGAAAGAAAGAATTTAGAAATACTAGAAATAATACAATTGAAATATAAAAGAGAAAGAAATCATCATTGATTTTTTTTTCTTACTTTGTTAATATTAATTTAGGTGTTATTATGAGTAATCAAGATAAATTATTATATATATTAAAAGTAGTTTTTATTATATTATTACTATTACTAGTACTACTATCTTTATTCTTAGTTAAACATATATTTAATATTGGTAATAAAGAAAAAAAGACTATTAATAAAGTAAGAGTAATAGAAAGAAAATATGATGTTAATAATATAAATAATGTAATATTTAATTTTAAAAATTTTGAAGTTAAATATATTATTTCTAATGATGAAAAAATAGTTGTTAAACAAAAAGGAAAAACAAATAAGTTCTATGTAGATGGGAAAAAGAATAATAAAGTATTAAATATAGAAGAATCTATACTTGATATATTTGATAAGAAGACATATAAAATATATATACCAAAAAAATATACTGGTAAAATTAAGATTATTAATGGTTTTGGTAATATAGAAATTAGTAAAATTAATAATTTAGAATTAGAAAATAATTCAGGTAATGTTAGGATTAAAGACGCTAAGACAATTAATCTAGTAAATGTATCAGGTAACGTTATTATAAAAGGAAAAACGGATAGAGTAGTTGCGTATAGTACCACAGGCGATTTAATAATATCTAAATTAGGATCTTCATGTAATATAGAAACTATAACTGGTGATATTAATATTAATAATTTTAGAGTCTCAGATTATTCTAGAGTAGAATCAACATCAGGAAATATTACTTTAAAACTATCTAAAAATTCTAATTGCAGGTTAGATTATCAAAAAAATGATACTCATCAAATAAAAAATAATAAGTGTATTAATGGCGAAAATGAATTAAAAGTAAAAAATGTTACTGGAAATATAGTTATTAAGTGATGACATTTTAATTTATTGTGTTATAATTGAAGAGAAGGAAGGTAAGTATAATGAAAAAGATAACAAAATTATTATTATTGGCATTAGTTCTATTTATTCCATTTATGGTAAATGTAAGTGCTGATGAAGCAAAAGAAGAATCAAAAAAGGTAACAGTTTATCTATTTAGAGGTGATGGTTGTCCACACTGTGCAGAAGCAGAAGAATTCTTTGATGAATTAAGTAAGGATGAAGAATACTCTAAATATTATGAATTAGTTGATTATGAAGTATGGTATAACGAAAAAAATGCTAAATTCATGGATGAAGTAGCAAAGGCATTAGATACTGAAGCTAACGGAGTACCATTCATAATAATTGGTGAAAAATATTTTAATGGTTATTCATCAGAAATGGCAGAAGATATTAAAACTGCTATTAAAGAAGCATATGATAATAAAGATTATAAAGATGTAGTTAAGGCTGCTAAAAAAGGTGAAAAAGTAGAAAAAGAAAAAGAAAGTTCAGCTTTTTGGCCAATTGTTATAGTTTCAGCTGTAGCTTTAATTACTGTTATCGCATTAGTGTTCTTTACAAAAGAAAAATAGACTAAAGGTCTATTTTTAATGGCCTGTTGGTGAAGCGGTTAACACATTGCCCTCTCAAGGCAACATTCATGGGTTCAAGTCCCATACAGGTCACCATAATGAAATAAAAGAACTTAAATGTTTTTTTTATATATTAAGTATTTGTTTTCTATTAAAGAATATACTATAAATAGTTGACGTACGTAATAAAGTACGTTATAATGTATATACGGGGTGATATTGTGAGTACAATTAATATAACAAATGCTAGACAAAATCTATTTAAACTGGTTTCAGATGTTAATCTTGGTTTTAATCCAATTACAATTGTTAACAATAAAGGTAAAAATGCAGTTTTAATTTCGGAAGATGAATGGAAGAATATTGAAGAGACTCTATTTTTATCAAGTATTCCTGGTTTAGTCGATAATATAAATGAAATAAGATCAAAAGAAAATTGGGATAAAGCCAAGGAGTTTAAACCTGATGAAGAATGGTAATTACATAATTAAGTTTTCTAAACAAGCTGAAAAAGATAAGATAAAACTAAAAAATACCGGGTTAGAAAAAAATTGTAAGACTATTTTGGAATTAATGATGAAAGATCCTTTTTGTTATCCTCCATCATATGAAAAACTATGTGTTGAACTAAGAGGATTATATTCTAGAAGAATCAATAGACAACATAGAATTGTATATGAAGTAGATGAGAATAAAAATGAGATACATATAATTAGAATGTGGACACACTATGAATAATAGAATCAATTTTTTGTAAAAAATAAACTTGTTCGCTAGATTTTATATTTATTAATTGATATAATTTGATAGGATAGTATGGAGGCACAATATGAAGTCAATTGATAAGTTTATATTATGTGCGCTTGATGCACAAAGAATAGCGGTAAGTAATTATTCTATAATTATGAATAAATTGGATAGTCAGGATAAAAAATTGGAATTTTTAAATTATTTGAATAAAAATAGAAGTGTAATATTAAGAGAAAAAGATATATTTTTGAAATTAAAAGAGATTACTGGATAAGTAATCTTTTTATTATAAATAAAAGAAAATAATGTTTTTTAAATATTTAAAATACCCCATTTAAAAATAATATAACATAAATTTGTTAAAATAGTAGAAATTTATTGAATTCTATGGTAAAATTAATGTAAATAAAATAATAGAATAGTAGACTATTATAGGGAGTAATGTGATATGGCAAAAATCATTAAAAAAATTGCATTATTTGTTATCATATCAATATTCGTAGTAGTAAATGCAAGCGCAGATACTAGGAATATAGAAATAGCTAATATAAAAGCGATAGAAAAGAGCGGAACAATAGAAGTATCTCCACTCGTTTTTGAGTCTGATGAAATAACAAGTAATATCACATTTAATGAAGAAAATGACTTTGTAACATTTGAATTAGAAATAAAAAATAATGAAGAAGGAAAATATAAAATAAAAGAAATAAAAGATAATAATAAAAGTAAATATTTAGAAATAGAATATACCTTCAGCGAAGACTATATAGAAAGTGGAGAAAAAACTCCGGTAACACTAAAACTAAAATATAAGAAAAAGATACTAAATAAAGAAGAAATAAAATTAGATGATTTAGAGATAACAATAACATTAGAAAATGAAGAAGGAAAATCAAGTGATATAATAATAAATCCACAAACAGGAGATAATATATTAAGTTATTTAGTATTAATAATAACAGGATTAATAGGATTAGTATTTTTAACAAGACAAAGAGAGAAAAAAGGAATAAAGGTAGGACATATAGTAATAATAATTGCGGTATTATTATTACCATTTGCGATATTCGCAAATGAGAAATATGAATTAAAACTAGGATTTAAAGATTTAGTCTTTAAAGGAGAATTTGAAACATATAGTATTGTAATAGATCCAGATAATGGAGAAGAACCAATAATAAAAGAAATACAATATGGAGACCCAATAGGAGAATTACCAACTAATCCAATAAAAGAAGGATATGAATTTGAAAAATGGGTAGATGAAAATGGAGAAGAAGTAACAGAAGAAACAATAATAGAAGGCCCAATAGAAGTAAAAGCAAAATATAATGCAAAAGAATATAATATTACTTATGATTTAAATGGAGGAAATCTTCCAAGTGGAAAAAGCAATCCAAGTAAATACACAATAGAAAGTGATGATATAACACTAAATAATCCAGAGAAAGAAGGATATACTTTTAGTGGTTGGACAGGAACAGGAATAGAAACTCAAACAACAAGTGTAACAATAATAAAAGGAAGTACAGAAGATAGAAATTATATTGCACATTATTCAGCAAAAACAGATATACCATATAAAGTAATTCATAAGTTTGCAAAATTAACAAGCGGATATGATGAAGAGGTAGTAACAGAATATGGAACAACTGGAGAAACAGTACCAGCACCAAGAAAAGAAAGAACAGGATTCATAACACCAGCAGCGCAAACAGTATTAATAAAAGCAGATGGAACATCAAGCGTAACATATACATATGAAAGAGAAACATATACATTTAGTATAACAGATAGAACATATATAGATAATACGTCCACAGTAGATGGTACTTATCCATATGAAGCAGAAATAAGAATAAAAGCAGTAGAAAGAGAAGGGTATACATTTAGATGGAGTGATGGAGACACAAATTATGAAAGAACATTTAATATAGATAAGAATTATCTATTAGCTCCAGAATATACTGCAAATCAAGATACAAGCTATATAGTAATTCATAGTAAACAAAAGTTAGATTTAAGTGGATATGAAGCGTATGATACAGAAGAAAAGACAGGAGAAACAGATAGCGATGTAACACCAGAGGTAAATATATATGAAGGATTCACATCACCAACACCTCAAACAGTAACAATCAAAGGTGATGGAACAACTGTAGTAAACTATAAATATGATAGAAAGATGTATGAAGTAACATTTAATGAAAATGTTATAAGTGATAAGACTCCAGGATCATATCCATATGGTACAGAAATAACAATAATACCAAAAGATATTCCAGGATATACATTTGATAAGTGGAGTAATGGTAGTGAAGATTCTACATATACATTTACATTAGAAGAAAATACAAATATATATCCAATATATAAAGCAAATACAAATACAACTTATAAAGTAGTACATCAAAAGCAAAAACTATCATTAGATGGATATGATATTGCCTTAACAGAAGAAAATACTGGTACAACAGATAGTGAAGTAACACCATCAGTAAAAACATACGAAGGATTCACATCACCAAGTACTCAAACAGTAACAATAAAGGGCGATGGAACAACTGTAGTAAACTATAAATACGATAGAAAGATGTATGAAGTAACATTTAATGAAAATGTAATAAGTGATAAGAATTCAGGAACATATCCATATGGAACTGAAATAACAGTAACTCCAAAGAACATCCCAGGATATACATTTGATAAATGGAGTAATGAAGAAACTGATAATCCATATACATTTACATTAGAAGAAAATACAAATATATATCCAATATATAAAGCAAATACAAATACTGCATATAAAGTAACTCATCAAACAATGAACTTAGATGGAGAAACTTATACAGTAAAAGAAACTGATAATTTAACAGGTACAACAGATAGTGAAGTAACACCAGATACCAAGGATTATGAAGGATTCACATCACCAAGTACTCAAACAGTAACAATAAAGGGTGATGGAAGTACAGAAGTAACCTATAATTACACAAGAAATAAATATACATTAACAGTAGAAAATCCAGAATATGTAGAAGAAGATAAGAGTGGAGAATACTATTATGAAACTCAAATATCATTAACAGCGAAAGAAAGACCAGGATATGTATTCTCAGGATGGAGTAATGGAGATAGTACAAAGACTATCACTATAACTATTGGTTCATCAAACATGACAATAAAACCAATATATACAAATGGAACAGATACAGTATATAGAGTAGTACATAGTAAACAAAAACTAGATTTAAGTGGATATGAAATATATGAAACAGAAGAAAAAGTAGGAGAAACAGATAGTTTTGTAACACCAGACACTAAAAACTATGAAGGATTTACATCACCAAGTGCTCAAATAGTACAAATAAAAGGCGATGGAAGTACAGTAGTAACATATAATTATGATAGAAAAAAATATAATTTTAGTATAGAAGATAGATCATATTTAGATAGTACATCAACACCAAACGGAGAATATCCATATGAAACAGAAATAAAGTTAAAAGCACAAGAAAGAGAAGGATATTCATTTAGTTGGAGTGATGGGGTTAGTAGTTTAGAAAGAACATTTGAGTTAACAAACAATAAAGAATTATCATTAATCTATACTCCAAAGAAATATAAAGTCACAGCCAACCTAAATGGTGGTGAAATAGTAGAATTAAATGGTTGGATAGAAGAAGAAACTAATATAGTTAAGTATATTAACTATAGTACAGTTTATGAAACTTTACCAAGTGTATCAAAAAATGGATATACATTTGCAGGATGGAATACGGAAATAGATGGAACAGGAACAAATGTAACTAGTGAAACAGTAATGGATACAACAAACAATCATAATATATATCCACAATGGATAGCAAATACATATACAATTAGTTATGATTTAAATAATGGTAATGCAACTAATCCATCAGAATATACACCAGAAAGTGAAGATATAGTACTTCAATCACCAAGTAAGACATTAACATTTGTTGGAAATCCAAATAATAATGAAGAAGCAAATGCAAAAGAAGAAGATATCACTATTGGAAATACAACTAGTATGGGACAAATATTTTCTGGATGGACAGGAAGTAATGGAGAAACACCAAGTACCAATGTAACAATCCCAAAAGGAAGTTTTGGAGATAAAAACTATATAGCGCATTATACTTCAGTTGAAAGTACATTACCTACAGTAATTAGAGATGGTTATACTTGTGGATGGACATTAGAAGAAGATGGAACATCAATAGAATATCAAAGTGGTGGTGTATACCCAGTAAGTTCAATAACAGAAGAAATGGATAGTGAAGTTTCATTATATGCAGTATGTACACCAAAAGAATATAAAGTAACAATAAATAAAGATGATTCTATTTGGAACGGAAGCAGAATGACAGTTACTCTATATAATGAAACAAGTGCAACAAGCTATACAGATACAGTATCAGGAAATGAAGATTATGAAGCAAACTTCTATGGAGTACCAGATGGAACATATAATATATATATTTCAAAAGATAATAATCATAAAGAAGAATTAATAGATAGTGGAATAGATTTAGTAACAAGTAATCAATCTATCCCATCAGTGAACTATTACACAATATCATTTAATCCAACAGCATATATAAATGGAATAGAGTTTAATGGAACAAATATATACACTGGAGAAAGTGTAGTAGCAGCAGGAACAACAAGTTCTGATCATGAAATAAAAGCAACAGTAGCAAATGGATGTTACTTTAGTACATGGACAAGTAATAATGAAAGCACTATAGTAACAGAACCAACTGAATCAAGTACAACTCTAAAAGTAGGTGGAGAAACTACTCTATGGGTAGTTGGAGAAAGTAATAAAGCTGAAATAACAATAAGTAAGAATAATAGTTCATGGGAAAATAGTGGAATAAGAGTAGTATTATATGATGAAGAAGAAGAAACAGCATATAGCGCAGTTTCTACATCAGGAAGTATAGTATCCTTTAATGCAGTACCAGAAGGAACATATAATGTTTATGTATCAAAAGATAATAACAATATTAATGATTTAGTAGATAGTGGAGAAAATCTAGTAGTAGTAAATAGAGCAGCATCAGGAACAGAAGGAAAAGCAACAGTAAATTATTATACAGTAAGATTTGATATAACTGCTACTATAGATGGAATATTCTTTAATGGTGAAGCAATATCTCTAACAGATCAAGTAGAAGCATTAAGTACAAATGTAGCTATTCATGAAATAGAAGCAATACCAGTATATGGATGCATCTTTAGTACATGGACAAGTAGTAATGAAAACACTATAATTACAAATACTTCATCATCTAATACAACATTAAAAGTAGGTGGAGAAACAACTCTATATGCATCAGCTAACTATGATAAAGTAAGAGTAACACTTAATCCAAATGGAGGAGAAGTTAATCCAACATACATAGATGTAACTATAGGACAAGAAATAGGAACAATACCAACTCCCACAAGAACTAATTATGAATTTGTAAATTGGTATAAAGATTTAAATTACGAAGAATTAGTAGATGAACATACAGTAATAACAGAAGACATAACAATACACGCAAAATGGGAAACATTCCCAATAGTATTTGAACAAGAAGGAGCATGTAACTTTAATGGAGAAGGTTTAATAACTGGCGAAGAATGTTCAAAATATCATGATAAAACATATATAGATACAGGAATAGCATTATTCAGTGAAGAAAATAATGCAAAAGATTTTGAAATAGGATTTACTATAGTAGAATATGTTCCTGGAGATAATGTAAAACAAGCAACATTTGTAAATTCAAAATTAGAAAATAGTTCAAAAGGATATCCTGGATTTGTATATAGAAGATTAAATTCTACTGATCAATTAGAAATATCACAAACTATTAATAGTGTAAAAAAATCTTCTACAATAGATTATGATCAAGTAACATCTGTAAGAATTTTTAGAATAAATAATGTAATATATTATTCTTATAATGGAGGAGAATTAAGAGAGTTACAAGATAATAGCGAATTTAGTGATTACTTTGATTTAACAACTTGGTTTGGAGCTGCACCAAAGAATGCTTCGGGAACAACAGCTCAAAGATATTTAGTTGGAACACTATCTAATATGTACATTAGATTAGGAGATTACGAGAAAAACATATATAAGGTAACATATAATGCTAATGGCGGAACTATAGATGAAGACTATAAATTAGTAGAAGAAGGATATCAAATAGGAGAATTACCAACACCAACAATATCAACTAGTACAAAAACATTTGCTGGATGGTATACTGATTTAACTGGTGGAATAAAAGTAATAAGTACTTATGTGCCAACTTCAAATATAGAAATATTTGCTAGATACTTAAATGATATTTCAGGAGCAGTAATAACTCCATCACCAGTGGAAGTCGCAATTAATGAAGAAGAAACAATAATTGTTGATAATGTAGAAGAACCATATACATTTACTTCAAATGATACAAGTATTGTAACAGTAGATGAAAATACAGGAGTAGTAACAGGTATATCAGAAGGTGAAACAACTATTACAATAACAGGAACTATTTCTGGAAAAACAAAGATAGTAAATGTAATAGTGAAATCTTCAAAGGTTATAGTAACACTAGATCCAAATGGAGGAGAAGTAACTCCAACATCAATAGAAGTTGAAAAGGGTTCTCAAGTAGGAGAATTACCAATACCTACAATATCAGATAGTACAAAAACATTTGATGGATGGTATACAGAACTAGATGATGGAATTCTAGTAGAAGAAGATACAATAGTAGAAGAAAATGTTACATATTATGCTAAATGGATAGCGTCTAATATAGTTGCGGAATTAGATGGAACATATTATACATCAATGCAAGCTGCGGTAAATGCTGTAGATGCAGATGGAGTAGAAAAGACTATTAAACTATTAAAAAATACTAGTGAAATAATAACAATAGCTAATGGTAAAAACATAGTATTTAACTTACAAAACTATACAATTAGTAATGATGGTAATAATAATGTAGTAAGTAATAATGGTACTTTAAAAATTTATAATGGAACAATTACATCCAATACTGCTTCAGGAGCAATTAATAATAATTCAACAGGTATTTTATTAATTACTGGTGGAAGAATAATTGCAACAGGAGATAGACAAGGAGTATATAATGATGGTGGAACATTAACGATATCAGATAATGCATATATTAGTTCAACTGCTTCTCAAAGAGCAGCAGTTCATAATAAAAATAATGGTACAATTAATATACTAGGTGGAACAATTATATCTTCAAACTTATATGCTGTATATAATGAATCTGGAACATTAAATATAGGTAAAAAAGATGGAATAGTAAATACCTCTGAACCAATAATACAAGGAAAGACATATGGTGTAGTAGCTAATTCTAAATATAATTTCTATGATGGAATTATAAAAGGTATTACATATCCAGTAGGAATATCTACAACAGGAAATACACCAACTATAACAATAGATACAAATAAAACAAAGATTAAAGAAATAGAAGAAGATACAGAAATGTTTGAATCAGAAGAGATAGTTGGTACAAATACATATAAGACTATTACATTAAAAATGTCATCACCTAAATTTACAGTAACTTTAAATCCAAATAATGGTAGTGCATCAACAACAATAAAAGTAGAAAAAGGTGATCAAATAGGAGAATTACCAACACCAACAAAATCAGGATCTACATTCATAGGTTGGTATACATCACTAATAGGTGGAGAAGAAGTAACAAGTACTTATATTCCACAAGATGATATAGAAATATACGCTATATACTATAAAGATATGAGTAGTGCAACTATATCTCCATCATCAATAACATTAGAAGTAAATGAACAAGATACAATTACAGTATCTAATGTAGAAGAAGAATATACATTTACTTCAAATAATACTGATGTAGCAACAGTAGATCAACATGGATTAGTTACAGGAGTAGCATTAGGTGAAACCACTATTACTATAACTGGTACTAGTTCAGGTAAAACTAAAACGGTTCCAGTAACAGTTACTAATTCAAGTTATAGAATTACTTTAAATGCAAATGGAGGAACAGTATCTCCTTCATATATAGATGTAGAAAAAGGTAATCAAATAGGAACTTTACCAACGCCAACAAAGACTGGTTATACATTTATTGGATGGTATACTGATTTAATGGGTGGCGAGAGAGTAACAAGTATATATATTCCACAAAATAGTATTGAAATATTTGCAAGATATTATAAAGATATGAGTGACGCAACTATTTCACCAGAATCTATTAGAATTGCTCCACTAGAACAAGAAACAATTACGATATCAGACGTAGAAGAAGAATTTGTATTTATTTCAAGAGATACAGGAATTGCTATAGTAACACAAGAAGGAGTAGTAACAGGTATATCTCAAGGAACAACAACAATATTAGTAATGGGAATATCATCTGGTATAACAAAAACAATTAATGTAACAGTAACATTATTAAAATATAAAATAACATTAAATCCAGTTGATGGTACTGTAACACCTACGTATGTTGAAAGAGAAGATGGACAAATAGTTGGTGAATTACCAGAACCACTTCCACCAACAGGATATACATTTGCAGGTTGGTATACTGCTCTAGAAAATGGTGAACTAGTAGATGAAGGAGATAAAGTTACAAGTAATGTGACATATTATGCAAAATATATGCCTAACAAAACAGTTAAGTATCTATCAAATAATGGTGTTTTTGAAAATGATGAGACAACAAATACAATTAATTATACTTCTTCAATTATTCCAGGTACTGTAACTAAATATTCACATACATCAAATATTAATAATGCTGGAGTACCAACAGGAACTTATGGTACTAATTTAGCGGTAAATGATGTGATAACTATTGATGGGGCACAAACATTAAATATTGAAGTATGGTATTCAACAGAAGGCGATAGATATGACTGGTTAGCCATTTACCCAGAAGGTGTAACTCCAACAACTTCTAATTATTTAGAAGCAACAATATCCGGTGGAAAACTAGCTGGAGGTAAAAACACATCTAAACCTTCAGATTCTGATACAACATATCATAAAACTTATACAGTAGAAGGAGATACAGCACAATTCTTCTTTGTATCAGATGTTAGTTCAAATTATTATGGTTATTATGCAGTAGTTACTGGATATTCAGCTGGGTATAAAGGTAATAGTGATTATAAAGAACCAACAAAATCAGGTTATTCATTTGCAGGATGGAATTCTTCTATAGATGGATCAGGAACTGCTTACTTAGATGAATCAGAAGTAAGAGCAGATTTATTAAATATGTCAAATCCAGCAACTTTATATGCACAATATATGGAATCTGAAACTACATTTAAAGCTGGTACAACAGTTAATGCTAGAATGAAACAGTTATCTGGTTCATCATCCGCAACATATTCAACAGAAAATACAACTATAAAATCTGTTGAAAGAACTATGGATAAACCAGATAGTTCAGTTCTAATAGATAGTAATATAGTATCAACACCAGATTCATATACACCAATCTATATGTGGTATGATAATGGAACAATACTGTGGTGGACAGACGCCACTAATGTATATCTAAATGCAGATAGTAGTTATATGTTTAATCATTTAAAGGGAACTACATATATTGATGTATCATCAGTAAAAACTAATAGAACTATATCAATGGCATACATGTTCCAAAATGATGTTTCTTTACCTGAATTAGATCTAAGTAACTTTAGGGGTGATGCTTTAACAAATACTGATTTGATGTTCTATAATTGCTCAAGTTTAGCTAGCATAGATTTAACTGGATTTAATATGAATAAAGTCACATCTATGGCACAAATGTTCCAAAATTGTAGTAGTTTAACTGAAATAGATATGAGTAGTGCTCTAGGTGGAGATGTAACAAATTTACTAGCAGTATTTAACGGATGTACTAATTTAGAAAGATTAAATATAAGTAATTTTGATATGAGCAAAGTAACTAATATACAAAATTCAGTTTATAATTCAGCTACATTATATGGTACTGGTAAATTATCAACAATAATAGCGGACAACACTAAGTATAGTAACACATCAAAAAATTTATATAATACTAAATCAACAATAACATCAGTAACAACAATAAGTTTAAAAAATGCATCAGCAGGAAGCGCAACATCACTTGAAAGTATGTTTTATGGATTTACTAACTTAGTCAGCGTAGATTTTACAAATTTTGGTTCATCAGGCGTAACATCGATGGAAAATATGTTTAGAAATTGTAGTAAGTTAGAAACATTAAATTTAAGTAGCTTTGATACAAGTTCTGTAACAAAAATGTTATATATGTTTAATGGTATGACAAATCTAACAACATTAAATCTAAGTAATTTTGATACAAGTTCAGTAACAAGTATGTATCAAATGTTCCAAAATTGTAGCAGTCTTACATCATTAGATTTAAGCAATTTTAGAGGAGATGCTTTATTAGACGTTTCATATTTGATGA
>CAZJSD010000012.1:0-3621 GCA_964548815.1 uncultured Muribaculaceae bacterium | reverse complement strand
TGAGTTATCAGCATTAAATCTAAGTAACTTTGATACAAGAAAAGTAACAACAATGTATAGAATGTTCTATAATTGTAGTAGTATAGTATCTTTAGATTTAAGCAATTTTAGAGGGGATTCATTAACAACTACAGAGGATATGTTCAATGAATGTACTGGTTTAACCGAAATTAATTTAACAGGATTTAACATGGATAAAGTAACAACAATGGAAAATATGTTTGATAGTTGTAGTTCGTTAAATACCCTTGATTTAAGTAGTATAATGGGCGGAAGTGTAACAAACATTGGAGATATGTTTAGATTATGTAATAGTCTTAAAACATTAAATATAAGTAATTTTGATATGTCAAAAGTTACAAAGATTCATACAGGTGCAGCATATGGAAGTGCCAAATTATTTGGCGGAACAAGCATAGAGACAATAATAGCAAATAATACAAAATACAGCAGTACTTCTATAAACATGTATAAAGAAAATACTTCGGTAATTAGTATTAGTTTAAGAAATTCATCTGTTGGAACTGCAACTAGTATGCAAGGAATGTTCTATGGACTAACAAATTTAACAAGTGTAGATTTAACAAATTTCGATACTACAGGTGTAACAGATATGAGTTATATGTTCTATGGTTGTAATAGTTTAACAAACTTAAAAGTAACTAGTTTTGACACAAGTAAAGTAACAACAATGCAAGAAATGTTCTCTATGTGTAAGTCTTTAACATCATTGAACGTAAGTAATTTTGATACAAGTAATGTAACAAATATGTGGTCTATTTTCTATGAGTGTAGTTCATTAACAAGTTTAAACTTAAGTAATTTTGATACAAGAAACGTAACAAATATGCAGTCTATGTTTAATAGATGTAGTTCATTAACAAGTTTAAATATAAGTAGTTTTGATACAAGTAAAGTAACAACAATGAAATACATGTTCTATTTAGCTAGTAGTTTAACTACGATAGATGTAAGTAGTTTTGATACAAGAAACGTAACTGATATGTATTATATGTTTAATAGTTGTACTAGTTTAACTACAATATTTGCGGTTAATGATTTTGATAGA
The DNA here is from genome assembly GCA_964548815.1 of uncultured Muribaculaceae bacterium. Taxonomy (GTDB): domain Bacteria; phylum Bacillota_I; class Bacilli_A; order RF39; family UBA660; genus RUG13038. The sequence goes on along the minus strand of CAZJSD010000012.1, from coordinate 2,552 downwards.
ACTAGAAATCCTTCTTCAGCTTATATGTTCACTGGAGATGACAACTTAGTAGGAGGTGCAGGAACAGCGTATGAGACGCCATGTTATGGAAATACTAAAGATAAAACTTATGCTCAAATAGCTAATGCTTCTCATCCAGGATACTTTACTAATAGTAATAGTCCAATATATACAATTACATTTGATCCAAATGGAGGAATAGTAAGTCCTACTAGTAAGAATGTAGTTCAAGGATATACTATAAATGGTATTCCAACACCAACCGCACCTACTGGTTATACATTTATAGGTTGGTATACAGCTACTAGTGGTGGTATGGAAGTAACAAATACTTATGTACCAATAAGTAATATGACTATATATGCTAGATACTATAAAGATATGAGTAATGCAGTAGTAACACCAGAAACTATGTCTATGGGTGTAGGTGAATCTAAAAATATATCAGTAACAAGTGTTGAAGAAGAATTTACATTTACTTCAAGTAATGAAGGTATTGCGACTGTTAATAGTTCTGGTAAAGTAACAGGAGTAGCTGTAGGAACAACAACTGTTACTGTAACTGGAGTATCATCTGGTTATACTAAGACAGTTACTGTTACAGTATTACCAAATAGTTATACAATAACACTAAATCCAAACGGAGGAAGTATAAGTCAAAGTTCAATGACAGTTAATAGAGGATCAGCAATGGGTACAATACCAACACCAACACCTCCAACAGGAGAGGAGTTTATTGGATGGTATTCATCATTATCAGGTGGAATAAGAATAACAAGTAGTTATGTACCTACAAGTAATATGGAAATATTTGCAAGATACGAAACACCAACTTCACCAGTAAGTTGTACAAATAATACTGAAACAGTAGAAGATGGAATAGTATGTAGAAGAGCAACTTCTCTTCATACAGAAAAGTGTACTCAAAGTGGACAAGCAGGATACTATTGTGATAGTGATGGATATACAGCAAGTGGAAGTAAAGGCACAACAACAATAACATATGGATCATGTGGAACAGATGGAGTATTAAGTACTGGAGATGCATTTACATGTGATGTTAATGGAGACGGAACATTTGATGAAACAAATGAAAGATTCTATTATGTAAGTGATTATTATAATACATCTACAAAGCAATTTGATAATACTAAAGCAGTATTAATCTATTATAGTAATACAGTCGCAGGATACACTGCAGATGAAGGAGAAGCATATGATGATACAGTAGATGCGACACAAGTATTAACAAACTATAATGGACCAGTAAGTGCGGTAGGACATTTACCATCATCAAGTGATTGGAATAATGTAAGCTTAGTAAGAAATAATAGACAAATATTAACAGAAGATGGTACAACAAGTATAAATGGAGTAACATTACCAGTATTTAGTTATAGTGGAAAGACATCAAGATTATTAACATATCAAGAGTTAGAGAGTGGATGTTATGATGGAAGTCATTATATGACAACAAATGGCGGTCTATCAACATGTAACTTCCTATTTGAAAGAACAAAATATTCAAAAGAAAGTCATCCAACAGAAGGACCATGGTTAGAAACACCATTCTCATCAACAAGCTATAGCGCATATAATGTATATGGAAGTTATAGAGGATTAGATAATAATTATGTAGATACACATCTAATATATGGAGTAAGACCAGTAATAGAAGTATCAAAGAATGAAATATCATATGGAGCAAGTACTTCAAATAATTCTACTAATTCAACTTCAAGAGGAATCCCAACACCAGTAGAACCAGTAAGCTATACTATAACATTTGATAGTAATGGCGGAAGTGGAAGTATGGAAGCACAAGAAGTAAATGGAACAGAAGATATAACAATAACAAAAAATACATTTACAAAAGAAGGCTATGAATTTATAGGATGGAATACAAAAGAAGATGGAACAGGAGATGCATATATAGATGAAGGAACAATACCTATAAATAAATATAGTGAAGATATAACTCTATATGCAGAATGGAGAATCCACGGATGGAAGAAAGTAGAAGAAGACTGGGAATACTATAACCATGGAATAAAGATAGAAAGTGGATTCCATTTATTAAGAGATCAAAATAATGTAGAAAGATTATATTATTTTGAAGAAGGAAAGATAAAGACAGGATGGGTAAAAGATGATGATGATAATACATATTACTTCTCAAAAGAAAATCTATATGCATTAACAAATGGAGATTATGAGATAGAAGAAAAGACATATAGATTTGATGCGAATGGAATATGTTTAAATCCAAACGGAGAGGTATTAGCGTCATTATCAAGACTTATCAAAAAGAAGAATACAAAACCATTAGGAGTATATTCATTAAGGAAATACTTTATTGGAATAGAGTATTAGAAATAAACTGAGATTATTCTCAGTTTATTTTTTCTTAAAAAAAATAAAAAAACACAAAAATTGAATTTTAGAAAAAAATAAAGAAACAATAAATAACTTCTATTATAGGAGTTATTTATTTTTATGTTTAAATATAATATCTAAAATTCGATTTTAGTGATTTGATTAAGTATTTTAAG
>CAZJSD010000011.1:0-32665 GCA_964548815.1 uncultured Muribaculaceae bacterium | reverse complement strand
CACACCGCCCTTTCACGGCGGCATTCATGGGTTCGAATCCCGTATAGGTCACCATATGAATATAAAGACTTTTAAAAGTCTTTTTTTTGATACTTTTATATTGACCTAAATATTAATAAATGATAAAATTATATTGCAGTCTGGAGCAGTACTCAAGAGGCTGAAGAGGCGTCCCTGCTAAGGATGTAGGCTGGGGTAACTTGGCGCGAGGGTTCAAATCCCTCCTGCTCCGCCATTTATAAAAATACCTAGAAATAGGTTTTTTTTGTATAATAATTTCCTTTTAAACCATTATTGATTTGAAAGGAGATTTTTATTTTGGCAAAGAATAAAGTAGACATTACTGGCATTAATACAAGTAGTTTAAAAAGATTATCTGATGATGAAATGACAGAGTTATTTTTAAAACTAAAAGAGGATAAGAATAATAAATATGTTAGAGATAAATTGACTTTAGGTAACTTAAAACTAGTTTTGAGTATATTAAAGAGATATTCAAATAGAAATGAAAATATGGACGATTTATTTCAAATAGGGTGTATAGGATTAGTAAAGGCAATTGATAATTTTGATTTATCGTATAATGTTAAATTTTCTACATATTCAGTCTTAATGATTGAAGGAGAAATAAGAAAGTATTTAAGGGATAATTCTACTATTAGAGTTTCAAGAAGTATAAAAGATATCGCTTATAGAGTATTAAAATTTAAAAATGAGTATTTAATAGATAATGGAAAAGAACCTAGTATAGAATTAATAAGTAAAGAATTAGATATAAAAAAAGAAAGTATAATATTTGCGTTAGAAGCTACTAAGAACATAGTTAGTTATTTTGAACCCATTTATGATGATGGAGGAGAAACTATCTATTTGTTTGATCAGTTGTCTAATGAAGAAAATGATAGTGAATTAATAAATAATATTGTATTAAAAGATTCAATAAATAAATTAAAGGAAAAAGAAAGAAAAATAATTATTGAAAGATATATTACAGGAAAAACACAGTTAGAATTAAGTGATGAATTAAATATTAGTCAGGCACAAATATCTAGAATAGAAAAAAATGCATTAAAGAACATAAAAAAAATGGTTAATTAATATAATTAATTAGAGGTGTTTTTATGAGATTATCTGATTTACAAAATAAAGATGTTGTTGATTTGAAGAGTGGGGTTAAAGTAGGAAATATTATAGATGTAAAAATTGGACATGATGGATATGTCATATCTTTAATTCTTGAAAGAAAAAAATTCAGTAAATTATTTTCAAATAATGATGAAATAGATATACCTTTTAAGAATATAAGTAAGATAGGGGAAGATGTTATCCTTATTAAGGAAATGTAAATAGAGATTATTATAGATGATTTTATATAAAAATTAATATATAATATATTATATATTGGAGGTTTTATGATTAAAGAAAGAAAACTATTATTATCTTCATCTATTATTTCTATAATTTATTCTATTCTTATGATTGTATTTTCATTTATAAATAATAAAGATGGTATAGATGTTTTTAATACAGTTATGAATATTGTAGTGATACTAAGTTCATGTTTATTTATGTATTATTCATCATCCAAAGTAGATTTAGAGAAGAAAAAGACTCTCATATTTGTAATATCTATATTATTATTTGTTGATAATATAATAGGTGGAGTATTAGGATTTATTGTATATTCTAAAATTAATAAAAAAAGTATGAGAGAATTACCAAAATTAGAGATAGAACATAATTATAAATGGTATGTATATTTAATAGTATTTATAATATGGGCACTAATTATGTTTTGGGTATCAAATTACTTTACTAATAAAATTCAATCAGTAATAATGTATATTGTATTTGTGGTAATGGTGTCCTTTGTATTTAGGAAAGATATAATTAGAGATTTTAAATATTTTATAAAATATTTTAAAGAGTATAGTTCACTAGTATTAAAGATGTATGGGAAATCATTAGTGGTTTTATTAATTCTTTCAATATCTATAAGGCTATATACTGGTTTAGATACATCTGGCAATCAAGAATCACTTAATACTTTATTTAGTTCAAAACCAGTAGTAGTAGCTATTTTAGCGACATTATATGCTCCTTTTGTTGAAGAATTATTATTTAGAGGAGTATTTAGAAAATTTATAAATAATAAGTGGCTATTTATAATAACAAGTGGAGTATTATTTGGAATAGCGCATATGATAGATAATTTTAAGAATCTAGATCAATTATTATTCGTATTTGTATATAGCAGTTTAGGATGCTTTTTAGCCGCAACATACTATAAGACTAATAATGTATTTACAAATATAATGTTTCACTTCATACAAAATGCACTAGCGTTAATTGGAATGATTATAGTTACTTATTATTCTGATTTATTATTAAGTATAATATAAAAACAAGAACTATTAGTAAAGCTCTTGTTTTATTTTATCTATATTATCATTCATAATAGTAATATAATTAATACCTTCATTTTTATCGTTTGTGCTTATATTGTTAATTGGATCAATTTCCAATAGTTTTACATCAGGACATTCTTTCATTATTTTTGTTACTGTTTCATTTGCTTTTTGATCTTTAAGAATAAATATATATTTTATATTTCCTTCATTTATTGTTTTTACTGTATCAGAATAAATTTTATCAGTAATTGTTTTATCATCAAGAGACATAACATTTAATCCATATTTATTTAAAAATGTTAATTCATTATTTTGTACTACAATATTTTTATCTTCAGCATTTTCTACCATTTCTTTTAATTCTGCATCTATACTTGAGATACTTATTTTTAGATCTTCATACTTTTTATCTATTTCTTCTTCTATTAATGTACTATTTACGTATTCTTTTAATCCTTCTTTTATATTTTGTGCAATCATTAATACATTTGATGGGTTCATCCATACTTCATCTAAACTATATGTATATTCAATATTATTTGTCGCATCAATTATTTTCAATCTTTTATTATTATTTAACATTTTAGCAATATATTTTTTTTCATTACTAAGTCCATTATATATTACTAAATCACTATCACCATAGTCTTGAATTTGTTTACTAGTTAGTTTATATGTATATGGATTAATACCTTGTGGATACATATTATAAACTTTAGCATGTGAACTATATAGTTTTTTAGAAACATACTCAATAGGATATACACTGGTATAAATAGTTATATTATCCATTGAATCATTTTTACAACCACTTAATAAAAATATTATTAAAAATAAACTAACTATACTTATTATTCTTTTCATTTTTTCCTCCTAGTAGGTACTGGATCATATATTTCACTATGATTCCATGGTGTACATCTAAATAATCTTTTAATTGTTAAATAACTTCCATAAAAGAATCCATGTCTTTCGTATGCTTCTTTCGAATACTCAGAACATGTTGGAATGTATTTACAATTTCTATGACTATCTAGAGGTAATTTTTGATATATTTTTATCAAAAATATCATTACCTTTGACATTTTACTTCACCATATTAATTTTAACATAATTTATTCTTAAAAACAATTGTTTATTTTTGTGTAAAGTAATTGAAAAAGAATATAAATTTATAATTATATATGATATAATCTAAGTAATAAAGTAGGTGGTATGTCAGTGGATAGTAGAGGAATGCGAAAACCTCAAAAAATAATTATTCTTGTTTTAATGACAATCGTAGTAGTATTATTGGGAGTAACTGCATATCTAGTAGTGAAAGATAATAATACGAGAACAATTATGATATTTATGTCAGGGAATAATCTTGAATCAGATGGAAGCATTGCTACTTCGGAATTGAATAGTATTTATCCTTCAAAAATTGATTTAGGAAAGAACAATATATTGCTTTATACAGGTGGGACAAAAACATGGCATAATTTTGTTAGTTCTAGTGAAAATGCTATATATAAATTGACTGAAAATGGATTTAAAAAAGTAAAAGTTTATAATAAAACATCAATGGATAATGAAGAACCTTTAACTACATTTTTAAAATATAGTTATGATAATTATAAAACTAAGAATTATGATCTAATACTATGGGATCATGGATTAGGCTCACTAGGGAGTATATCTGATGAATATTCGAATGGATATTTGGATTTAAAAGAGATAGATGAAGCGTTAAAAAATAGTCCGTTTAATGAAAAAAACAAGTTAGAAACAGTAATATTTAGAACTTGTTTAAATAGCACACTAGAAATTGCATCAATTTTTTATCCATATGCAGATTATATGGTAGCGTCTGAAGAAGTAACATTAGGTTCAAAATTATCAAGTGTATTAAATTTTATTAATGACATAGAGGATACTAATTCATTTGAATATTGTAAGAAGTTTATTGATGCTTATAAGGCACAGATGAATACATTAAATAAATATGGAGAAAGCGATTCAACATATGCTATTATAAATTTGAAAAAAATTCCAAAATTATTAACTAAGTTAGATTCACTTTTCTTAAAGATTGATGTAACTAATAATTATAATGAAATATCCAAAATTAGAGCAAATCTTCATCAATATGCAGTTGATTCTAGTGATATATATGATTATGATACAGTAGATTTATATGAGCTTGTTAATGGTTTAGAAAAATATAGTTCAAATGACGCAAAAAGTATAAAAAAATATTTAAAGAAAGAAGTAGTACTTTATAATTGGTCAACAAATAATCATTCTAATGGACTAGCTATATATTTCCCATTTAATGGAAATGAAAAAGTAAAAGAATTACATATGTCTTTATTTAATAAAGTAAATATAAGCAGTAATTATAGGAAATTTATAACAGATTTTTATAATAAACAAACATCGAAAGATTATAAATTTGCATTTAATTTGACAGATAATGAAGTGATTAGCAATAACGAGAATGAATTTAAATTAAAACTTACAGATGAACAATTAAAGAATTATTCTAGATCTTCTTATATGATATTTAAAAAAGAGGATGATGGATTATTTATGCCAATTTATAGAGGAAACGATAGTGAAGTAGGAGAAGATGGTTATGTTACTACTAAATTATCGGGGAATCTAATCAAAGTAGTCGATGAAGAAACAAATACTGATTCATATATTACTTTAACTCAAGTAGAATCTAATAAAGATTATAAAGAATATATATCGGCTGTATTGTTACCTAAAAAAGGTGCAGGAGGGGTAATAATTCCAGCACAAAGAGGTAATGTTCATTTTAAAGTAGATAAAAAAGGAAAAATACATGAAGAGGTTTATTTAATTGAAAAAGATAAAGATGGAAATGATATGTCTTCTGGAGCATTAACATATTTAAAGGATTATAAATATGTTCAATTCCCAAAATTTAGATATAAAATATTAGATGACAATGGTAATTATACACAAGAATGGGGAAGTGGAATCAAATTGACAGGTAATACATATATATTTGAAGTAAACAAAGGAAAATATCATTTTGATTTAGCTTCACTTGATAAAGAAAATGATTATTATTGTGTGTTTGTAATATATGATTTGCAAAACAAACCAAATTATTCAAAATTAATAAAAATAAATTAGGAGGAAAGATTATGAATTGTAAAAAATGTGGATATGTATTAAGTAATCAAGATCAAACTTGTCCAAATTGTGGGGAAGTGAATGAATTATATAATGGAGGATTAGGGGTTTCAAGTGAACCAGTAGCGCCAGTTACACCAGCGCCAATGCCAAATGAACCAGTAGCACCGGTTACACCAACACCAGTGCCAAATGAACCAGTAGCACCGGTTACACCAGCACCAATGTCAAGTGAACCAGTAGCACCGGTTACACCAACACCAATGCCAAGTGAACCAGTAGCGCCAGTTACACCAACACCAATGCCAAGTGAACCAGTAGCGCCAGTTACACCAACACCAATGCCAAGTGAACCAGTAGCGCCAGTTACATCAACACCAATGCCAAATGAGCCAGTAGCACCAACGCCAATACAAACGGATATTCCATCTATGGGAAATACTAATGTGGCTGCTACACCAACATCAAAGCCAAAGAAGAACGGACTATTTGTCGCAACAGTTATAATATTAGCATTGATTATTATAGGATTAGGTGTGTTTATTACTATTAAATTAATTGGTTCTAAACCAGATTCAAGTGATAATACTGATAAAACTGTAGAAAAGACTAAAACAACTGATGTTGCAGCAACAACAACTATCAAATATGCAGGTATTGAGTTTACTGTACCAGCAGGTTTAACTAGACAAGTAGAAAATAATGAAGAATTTTTAATAGATAATAATAAATCATTTTTGATATTTTTAGAAGGTGTTAGTAATACATATAAATATGATCAAGCTAGAACAGATATTTTATCAACAACAAACGAAATAAAAGCTACAGTTGAACAAAATGGTGGAACATATATTAATACTTTTGAAAATACTTCTTATGGTAGAAAATATATAACAATTTCTTATATAAATAAAGAAATATACTATGATGAAATATATACAGAAATAGAGGGTGGTATTTTATTCCATGGTATCTTGGCATATATTCCATCATCTAAAGATACAGGATATAAAGCAATGAATGAATTCTTATCATCTGCTAAATTACCAACAAACAATACATTTGCTTCAAATATATCTGATGATAATATGAAAAAAGTAAATCTTAAAACTACAACTAAATTAAAGAAATAAACTTACATTAGTAAGTTTTTTCTTTTATTTATATTATATATATGTTAAAATTAAAGAGGTGATTTTTTATGAATATTATTGCTAAATACGATATAGATTTAAATAATGAAATTATTAAAAGAGCTTTTACTCATTCTAGTTATGTAAATGAAACTAAAAAGGGTGAGGATTATGAAAGATTAGAATTTCTAGGAGATAAAATACTAGATTTTATAGTTAGTGAATATCTATACGTAAACGATGATTATGATGAAGGTAAAATGACTAAGTTAAGATCAGGATATGTATGTGAGAATGCATTATATACATACGCTAAGAAATTAAATTTCCCAGAGTATTTAAGATTAGGTAAGGGAGAAGAATTAACTGGAGGAAGAGATAAACCATCTATAGTTGCGGATACTTTTGAATCTTTTTTAGCGGCAGTATATTTAACTAAAGGTTTTGATACAGTAAGAAATATAGTATATGATGTAGTTATTCCATATATTGAAAATGAAGAAGACTTATTCTTACATGACTATAAAACAAAATTACAAGAAATAGTTCAAACAGATAAAAAATCAACAACATATGAAATAATAAAAGAAGAAGGTCCAGCTAATAATAAAGTATTTACTACAGTTGTTAAAATTGATGATGTAGTTTTAGGAAAGGGAATTGCAAATTCTAAAAAAGAGGCAGAACAAGAAGCTGCTAAAGATGCATTAAGTAAATTAATGAAATAGGGGTGTAATTAAGGATGTCAGATAAAAACAAATTAAGAAAAATAAACGAATTATTAGATAATAATAGTATAGAAGAAGCTAAAAAAATATGTATAAAGAATAGTAAGAATAAAAAGTTTATAAGTTGTTATATAAAAATATTATTTATGGAAAATAATTTAGAAGAAGCGGAAAAACTATGCTTAAAAAATTTGGATTATCCTTTTATCGCATCAGAATATATTTCTTTGCTTATTAAGTCTAATAAGTATGAAGAAGCTAAAAAGTTTTGTGAAAGTTATAGAGATATAGACCAAATTGCCGCACAATATTTAATTGTTTTAGATGCATTAGGAGAAAATGAAAAAGTTGAAGAAGTCGCAAATACATATCCATATAATGTGTATGTTGCAAAAGCATATATTCATCATTTAGTAAAGTTTAAAGAATATGATAAGGCTATTGAAATATGTGAGAGATTCCCTTTATGCGAAGATATTAATAATTTATATGATAAAATTCTAATTGAGAAACAACCGGATAATATGATTGAACTTAAAAATGATTTGTCAGTAATTCAAAATAAAGTTCATGAATTAATTAAAGATAAGAAATATGAAGAAGCGAAATTCTTTTTAAAACCTTATATTGATAATTCTAATATGTTTGATTTATATATGGTAGTATTAGAAGAAAAAAGAATACATAAGAGACTGTTTAAAAATTTAGAACAATAAGTTGTTCTTTTTTTATATTTATTGTATAATATTCTAGTAGAAAAAATAGTAGGTGGAAGTATGTACTTAAAGAAATTAAAAATGGTTGGTTTTAAATCTTTTATAAATCCAACAGAAATAGAATTTACTAATAAAATTACTGGAGTAGTAGGTCCTAATGGATCTGGTAAAAGTAATATAGTTGATGCGGTAAGATGGGTTTTAGGAGAACAATCAGTTAAATCATTAAGAGGAGATGGCTCTATGAGTGATGTTATCTTCTCAGGAAGTAAGACAAGATCAGCCGCTTCATATGCATCGGTAGTTTTAACATTTGATAATACTGATAGATATTTAGGAATAGATACAGATGAAGTATTAATAAAAAGAACTATATATAAATCTGGTGAAAATGAATATCAAATAAATAACGCTAAATGTAGATTAAAAGATATCATAGATTTATTCACAGATACTGGTGCTTCTAAAGAATCATTTAATATTATTTCTCAAGGTGATATAGGTACTATACTTTCAACTAAGGCAGAAGATAGAAGAATTATTTTTGAAGATGCTGCTAATGTACTTAAATATAAAAAGAGAAAAGAAGAAGCTTTAAAGAAACTATCTAAAACAAATGATAATTTAGTTAGAGTTAATGATATCATAAAAGAAAATGAAGAAAGATTAGAACCTTTAAAGGAACAAGTAGAAAAAGCTAAAAAATATTTAAAGAATAAAGAAGAATTGCAAGAAAAAGAAATAGCGTTAGTAGTAAGTGATATTGATGAATTTAATACTACATATAAAGATTCTAAGAATAGAATTGATGAATTAAAAGAAAAAATATCATCAATTCTATCTACTTCATCTATTGAGCAAGTAAAAATAGAAGAAATAAAGAATAAAATAAATGATTTAAATAATAAGCTATATAATAAGCAACAAGAATTAGTAAAAGTAACTGCGAGTGTTGAAAGATTATCTGGAGAAAAGAATCTTATAAGTGAAAGAAGTAAATATGAAGCAAATGATATGAAACTTCATGATAATATCTTAACTTTAAAAGAACAATTATTATCTATAGATAATGAGATTAGTTTACTTGAAAAAACAATTGATATAGATGATAAAACTAATAAAGATTTATCTAAAGAATTAGAAGAAACAGTTAGTTATTTAGATAAACTAGATAAAGAGAAAGCAAGTACTATCAATAATATTAATTCTAAAATAAAAGAGATATCTATGCTTAAATCAAGAAAAGAAGCATTAGATAATGAAATAGAGAATAATTCTTTACTTCCACATGCAGTAAGAAGTATACTTAATAATCCAAAGTTAATAGGTATAGAAGGTGTAGTAGGGAAGTTATTTGAAACAGAAGAAAAGTATGTTTTACCAATTGATACAGCATTAGGTTTTTCTTCTTCTTATATAGTTACTAATAATGAAGAGAATGCAGAAGATGCGGTTAAGTATTTAAAGAATAATAATATTGGTAGAGCTACTTTCTATCCTTTATCAGTTATAAAGGGAAGAAATATAGATTCAGAAAGTTATAATAAAATTAAATTTGATGATGACTTTGTAGATATCGCAACTAATCTTATAAAATACGATAGTAAATATAAAAATATAATGCAAAATTTACTAGGTAATGTTATTGTTATGAAAGATCTTAAATCTGCGAATAAAATCTCAAAAGTAATTAATAATAAATATAAAATAGTTACTTTAGAAGGTGATATAGTTTCACCAGGAGGTTCTATAACAGGTGGTAGTGTCAAAAATAAGAACAGTATTTTAAATAGTAAGTATGAACTTGAAGAAGTTATTAAGAAGATTTCTAAATCACAAAATGATTTAGCATCCCTAGAAGATAATATTAATATAATAGATGAGAATTATTCAAAGGTAGATAGAAAAAAGAATGATATATTATCTAAGATTAATACTAATAGTATTTTATTAAAAGAAAGAAATAGTAAAAGAGAAGAATTAAACATTAGAAAAGCATCTATTAATTCAGAACTTAATAGTAATATGAATACTATTAATAATGTATTATCTAATGAAGAAGAGGAAGTACTTAATAAGTATTATGAAGAAAAACAAAATCAAGAAAACTTAAGAGTAGAAATAGAAGAATTATTAAAACAAATAGATAATTCTAAAGATGAATTAGAAACATATGAAACTAATCTTAAATTAGATAATAGTGATTATAATAAATATCAAGATGAATTAAAGAAAAATGAAATTATTATAAGTAAATTAGATGTTAAACTAGATAACTTATTAAATATTCTTAGTGAAGATTATTCAATTACATATGAAAAAGCAAAAGCTAATTATATATTAGAAGATGATAAAGAAGCAACTAGAGATATAGTTAATAAGTTAAAAAGAGAAATAAAGGCACTAGGAGATGTTAATGTTTCTTCTATTGAAGAATATGATAAAGTAAATGAAAGATATACTTTTTTAAATAATCAGAAAGATGACTTATTACACGCTAAAGATATGCTTTTAGATATAATTAGTCAAATGGATGAAGTAATGAAAGAAAAGTTCCTAGAAACATTTAAACTAGTTCAAGTAGAATTTAAAGATACATTTAAAAAACTATTTGGTGGAGGAGATGCAGAATTAAAACTAACTGATCCAAATAACTTACTTGAAACTGGTATTGATATAATTGCGTTACCTCCAGGTAAAAAATTAACTTCTATATCATTATTATCAGGTGGTGAAAAGACTCTTACTGCCATTGCGTTATTATTTTCAATCTTAAGAGTAAGACCAGTACCATTCTGTATCTTAGATGAGGTAGAAGCTGCTTTAGATGAGGTTAACGTAGATAATTTTGGTAAGTATTTATCTCAATACAAAGATAAAACAGAGTTTATTATAATTACACATAAAAAGAAGACTATGGAGTATGCAGATGTTCTTTATGGTATAACTATGCAAGAATCTGGAGTATCTAAATTAGTATCAGTAAAATTAGAAGAAATAAAAAATTAGAAGTATAATCTTCTAATTTTTTAATATATAAAACTATAAGTATTTGTATCATAATTATGATCAGTATCATCTAATTTTTTTAATTCTTCTGTAGTTATCATAAAATAATCATATTGAATGATATTAGAATTATCACTAAGAACAGGATCATCCCATGTTAGGTCTAAGTGGTACCAGTTTCCATCTAAATAAATACCATTCCATACATGTTTATCTGTCGCTATTCTAATATTTTTAACTTTTAATTTATCTAGGAATAAACTCATCGCATCTGTATAGCCACTACATACTGATTTTCCTTCAAATAAAGTACCAATTGCGCTATTTGAATGATAATTACTTTTACCATTTTCAGCCATTTCTTGGTCATAAGTATTGGTATTTGCAAGGTAATCATGAAATACTTTTATTTTATCTTTAATATTATCATAATTATTTATACCTAGTTCATTTATTAATTCATTAATTTTATTATCTATTTTATCTATATCTTCTTTAGAATATCTTTTAGTTATCTTAATATCAACTCTTTTATTACTATAATATGATGATTCAATAAATTCATATGTATTATAGACATTTACTAATTGATTAACAATTGAAAAATCGTTGTTTTCAGAATCTAGTTTATTAATATCTTCCATACAATTTATATATTCTTTAGAACAATAAAAAGTAAGAGAATCAAATCCATTATTAACCGCAGTATAATATACATTTATTAATTCTGATTTATTATCTACTAAATAATCATCTGTTTCTTTTATTGTATTAGAAATATCTTCATTATGATATTTATTTGTTTTTAAAAAATTATCATTAGATACTATTTTTATATTATGATCAATTAAGTATTTACTATAAATATTATAAATAGTATCACCTAATATTTTTGTATCAAAAACAAATGTAATAAGTATAATAAAAATAACTATAGATACTCTCTTCATATATTCACCTTATTTTTATTATACTCGAGAATAAAAAAAATATCTATTATTTAGATATTTATTTATTTTCTTTGTCATTTGATTTACTAACTCTTGCTTTTGCTCTAGCTGCTTTATTTTTAGTAATTATATTTTTTGCTAATGCTTTATCTATTCTTTTATATGCTTCATTAACAGTTTCAGTTGATGGAGTAGTAACTGCTTTTTTAATTGCAGTTTTCATCGCAGATTTCTTTGGAACGTTATTTGCATTTTTCTTTCTATTTACTTCAATTCTTTTCTTAGCACTTTTAATATTTGCCATTCTTTCACCTCCGTGACATATAACTTCATTAATTTTATCAAAAATATAAGAAAAAAGCAATAAATATTAATTTTTTTGTAAAAATATTGTATTTATATAAAATACGACATTTTATTTGTTTTTCTATTGTTAATATCATGGTAGGTGATAATATGAAAAAAGCAATTTTAAAAAAGAAAAAGCAGAAACCATATTTTAAAGCTATAATTATCTTATTTATATTTATTATTTCTACTATTATTACTGTAAAAAGACTATATAAGATAGATATTAATAATAAAGAATATCTTTCATTCTTAATAAATGAATCATATAAAAATAAGAATAATTCTTCATTGATAGTAAGAAGTATATTAAAGTTATTTTATAATATTGATACATCTAAACCAGAAACACTATTATCCTTTAGTAAAATTAAAAATAATAAAGTAAAAAATAGTATTAAAGAAGAATATAGTAAAGAAGATGAATATGATCCAGAAGAATATGAAAAGATAAGTTCCTATATTCAAGTTAATAATAATGTTAATGATCCAGTACTCTATATATATAATACGCATCAATTAGAAACATATAGTAATGAAGGTTTAAAAAATGATATGGTTCCAAATGTTATGATGGCAGGTTCTTTACTAACAGAAAAATTAAATAAAAACGGAATAAAAACTGTATTTGAAGATACAAATCTATATAATTTCATAAGTGAGATGGGTTTACCTAAAAATGAATTATATGGAGGTTCTAGAGTATTTATAAGTAACGCAAAAGAGAAGTATCCTTCCTTAAAATATTATATTGATTTACATAGAGATTCAGTAGATAAGAATATTTCTACGATAGATATAGATAATAAGAAATATGCAAGAGTATTATTTGTTTTAGGTATAAGTAATTCTAATTATGAAAAGAATAGGGTAATGATGTCTAGATTAAGTGATATTATTAATGAAAAGTATCCTAGATTATCTAGAGGAGTATATGAAGTAGATATACCTGACTGGCCAGAAATATATAATCAAGATATGGATGATAATGCGATATTAATAGAATTAGGCGCGAAAGATAATACAATGAATGAAGTATTAAATACAGTCGAAGTATTATCACATGCGATTTCCTCATATATAAAGGAGGATAAATGAAAAAAGTAATATATATTTCTTTTTTTATATTATTTATTATTTTTATATGTATATTTTCAGCTTCATCATCTGGATATTATGAATATTCAAACAATAAAAAAACTGTATTTACTGAAGAAAAAATAAAACAGTTTGAGAAAGATGTATCAGAAGGTAAAAAAGTAAATATAAATGATTATATGGATACTAAATCAAATAATTATAGTAATAAAGTTACAGATTTAGGAGATAATATCTCAGACTTTTTAAATAGAACAGTTAATTTTATTTTAAAAGGAGGTTTTGAAATAATAGAAAAAATGATAAATTAGAAACTTTATTTTGTTTCAAATTTATCATATTTCCATATCATTCTTTTACTTATATAAGCTTTATAATTTGTTTTTATTTGACCTTTAGTTTTTATTATAGTATATCCTTTACCTTTATATTCTTTTGAATTCATACTATTTTTCGCATATTTGATTGTATTATTATTTTTTATAGATTTAATATCTTTTCTTAATTCTCCATAGTTAACATCTCTATTTATAACTAAGAAAATAATATCATTTATAAGAAGTATACTAGTTATAATAATAAACGCTAATAATATTTTCTTCTTCATATATACCACCTACAATAATATTTTATCATACTTTTATGTTATTAAATAAAATATTTTTTCTTTTATACATTTTAGTGTATAATATTTATGGAAAAGGTGAAAAACTATGAATCAAGACAAAATTAGAAATTTTGCGATAATCGCACATATAGATCATGGTAAAAGTACATTAGCAGATAGAATATTAGAATTAACTGGTGCGGTATCTAAAAGAGAATTACATTCTCAAATGCTTGATAGTATGGAACTAGAACAAGAAAGAGGTATTACTATTAAGATGAACGCAGTTAAATTAAATTATAAAGGATATACTTTTAATTTAATTGATACTCCAGGGCATGTAGATTTTTCTTATGAAGTATCTCGTTCTTTAGCGGCTTGTGAAGGCGCAATTTTGTTAGTGGATGCAACACAAGGAATAGAAGCACAAACACTTGCTAATTTTTATCTTGCATTAGAAAATGATTTAGAGGTTATACCTGTTATTAATAAGATAGATTTACCTAATTCAGATGTTGAAAAGGTTAGTACTGAATTAATAGATACATTTGGATTTAATAAAGAAGAAATAATTTTAACAAGTGCGAAAACAGGTGAGGGAGTAGAAAAATTATTAGATACTATTATAGAAAAGATTCCTTCTCCAAGGGGTGAAATAAATAGTCCTTTAAGAGCGTTAATTTTCGATAGTGCTTTTGATCCATATAGAGGTGTAGTTGTACAAGTTAAAATAGTAGATGGAAAAATAAGAAATAAAGATATAATTAGATTTATGTCTAATAATGCTTCATATGAAGTTGTAGAGTTAGGTTTTTCAAATCCAAAAATAAATAAGGTTGATTATTTAGAAGCAGGAGATGTTGGATATTTATGCGCATCAATAAAGAATATATCTGATATTAAGATAGGTGATACTATTACATTAGATAATAATCCTGCAAAAGAAGCATTAAAAGGTTATGTTCCTATGAAATCAATGGTGTTTAGTGGTGTATATCCACTTGAAACAAGTGAATATAATGATTTAAGAGAAGCATTAGAAAAATTAAAAATAAATGATGCATCTTTAGAATTTACTCCAGAAACATCAAAAGCATTAGGTTTTGGTTTTAGATGTGGTTTCTTAGGATTATTACACATGGATATTATAAAAGAAAGAATAGAAAGAGAGTTTAATATTAATCTTATATTAACATCTCCATCAGTAATATATAAAGTTACTTTAACAAACGGAGAAATAGTTGAAATAGATAATCCATCAAAGATGCCTGAAAAAGTAAAGATATCAAAAATAGAAGAACCATATATAAAGACGAGTATTTTTGTACCAACAGAATATATTGGCCCTATTATGGAATTATGTGAGAATAAAAGAGGTAATTTTATTAA
Source organism: uncultured Muribaculaceae bacterium (assembly GCA_964548815.1). GTDB lineage: Bacteria > Bacillota_I > Bacilli_A > RF39 > UBA660 > RUG13038. The sequence goes on along the minus strand of CAZJSD010000011.1, from coordinate 17,126 downwards.
TATGGATTATATTAATAAAACAAGAGTTAATATTCATTATGAATTACCACTATCAGAAATAATGTATGATTTCTTTGATAAATTAAAATCTGTAAGTAAAGGATATGCATCCTTTGATTATGATTTAATAGGTTATAAAGAAAGTAATCTAGTTAAAATGGAAATACTATTAAATGGAGAAGTAGTAGATGCATTATCTATGGTAGTTCATAAAGATTTTGCATATGATATTGGTAAAAACTTAGTTAATAAATTAAGAGAAATAATTCCAAGGCAGTTATTTGAAGTTCCTATTCAAGCTTCTGTTGGAAGTAAAGTTATCGCAAGAGAAAATATTAAATCATTAAGAAAAAATGTTCTTGCGAAGTGTTATGGTGGAGATATAAGTAGAAAGAAAAAACTATTAGAAAAACAAAAAGAAGGTAAAAAAAGAATGAAGAATATAGGTTCTGTAGAAGTTCCACCTGATGCATTCTTAGAAATACTAAGTGTAGGAAAGTAGGTATATATGACAAATAGTAGAATAGATGATCAAGAAAGAATAAGAAGAATTGAAATAGTTGGTAAATACTTTTTAGATACTGGTTCATCAACAAGAGATATCGCAGATTATATTTCTAAGAACCATTTCGATATAAGTAATAAAACTGTTTCAGTATATATAAAGAAGTATGCAGAAATTCATCCTGATAAGTCTGACGAAATATCAGAATTAATAAATAATAATACTGAGAAATCTATAGAAGATCCTGAAGTAAGGGAAAGAGTATTTAAAGTAGCTAGATTAATATTAGATGGTCATACAATTGAAGAAACATCTGAAATATTAGGTATTTCAGCAAAAACAGTAGAAAGAGATATTTCACCAAGGCTAGAATTATTATCTAAAGAAGATGAAGATATGAAAGCATATTATGACGCTGTTTTAAATTCATTACATATTCATCAGATAAATGCATTAGATAATAATAGAAATATTAGTATTAAGAAGTAAATATGGTTAAATCAGCTTATATACATATTCCTTTTTGTAAAAATATATGTTCTTATTGTGACTTTTGTAAATTTTTTTATAAAAAGGAATGGATAAATGATTATTTAGAATCATTAAAACAAGAAATAAATGATAATTATAAAGGTGAAGTATTAAATACTATATATATAGGTGGTGGCACTCCATCATCTTTATCTATAGATGAATTAAAAAAACTATTTTCTATTATAGATATATTTAAACTAAATGACATTTATGAATATACAATTGAATTTAATATAGAAGATATTAATAAAGAAAAATTACAATTATGTAAAGATAATAATGTTAATAGAATAAGTATAGGTGTAGAATCTTTTAATAAAGATAATCTAGAATTCTTGGGTAGAAATATAGATGTAGATATAGAAGAAAAAATTAATTTAGCAAAAAAGTATTTTGATAATATAAATATTGATTTAATATACGCACTTCCTAATCAGACAATAGATGAATTAAATGAAGATTTAAATAAATTTCTAAAACTAGATATTCCTCATATATCTTGTTACTCATTGATATTAGAAGAACATACAAAACTTCATAATATGAATATAAAACCAATAGATGAAGATTTAGATTATGAAATGTATACATTAATAAATAACAGATTAAAAGATTATAATCATTATGAAATAAGTAATTATTCTAAAGATGGTTATGAATCTAAGGCTAATTTAACATATTGGAATAATGATAAATATTATGGCTTTGGAGTAGGTGCCTCTGGTTATATTAATAATATAAGATATACTAATAGTAAAAATATAATAAACTATATGAAAAAGATATATAAAAGAAATGAAGAGATTATTTCTATAGATGATAAAATGGCATATGAACTAATATTAGGTTTTAGAAAAATAAAAGGTATAAATATAATTGATTTTAAAAAGAAATATAATAAAAATCTTTTAGATTTATATAATATAAAAGAATTATTAAATAAAAATATGCTTATATTAAAAGATAATTATATATCAATAAATAAAGATTATTTATATATGTCTAATGAAATTTTAATTAATTTTATATAAACTATTTAAAAATAATAAAAATTATAATATAATATATTCATAATAAGGTGGCGATACTATGGATGATATTTTTGCGATTCAAAATCAGGATAATGCAGTTAATAATGAATCTCTTATTCCAAAAGAATTATTAGAACCAAAAAAAGAAATAAATGAAGTACAACCTAAAAGAAAAATGGATAAAATACTAATGGTACAATTATCATTATTAGTTTTATGGGTCGTATTAACAACAGTAGTATATTTCTTTGGATATAGTATTTTTGAACCATTTATAAAGGTTTAAATTGTTAATAAAAATACACTCATTGTACGCAAACTTGACAAATCAAACAAAATATGGTATAATTTAAATCGTTGAAAGGGAGTAGTTCTACTTCTAATAGAAGTAATTTGATTCGTCAGGACAATGTTAAAGCATTCGGATCAAAAAATATATAAAGAACGAGACTTTCACATAAAATTAAGTTTTTATGTGGGGGTCTTTTTTACTACCTACATAAAAAAGATTAGGGGGATTAATATGAATATGGAAGTTGTAAATGCATTATGTGCAATAGGTGCATTTAAAATTATATCAGGTTACGCTTTGGTAAAAATTGAAAAGAAATGTGAAGAAAAATATATGAAGAATTTATTTATAGATGAGGGTTATGAAATTAATAGAAAAAATTTAAGTCAGTATTAAAAAAGTATAGGGATAAAGGAGCAGATGAACTATATTTTTGGGTACTTATTCCATTCCCATTTGATTTTGTAGCAAATTTAGATAAAGAATATTATGATGGAATTGAGTTCCATAAAGAATATTGTGATAATATTGAAAAAAAGTAGAATTAGAGATGGATGGAGTATTAAAGAGAAAAGAAGAAATGATTGATAAAAGAACTAAAAATATTATCTTTTCAAAAGATGTAGTAAAAGATTCTGAAATTGAGATGCTTAAATATGATGATGATTTACCTGAACCCGTTCGAGAGGATGGTATTGAACCTGACCCTACTTGGGATGATAATATCACTGATCCATGGTCAGATTATACTTGGGATGAAAAACCTGATAATGACATTCCTTCAAAAAAAATAGGTTCTATGAACCATTAATGAACAATAAGATTAGAGAAATCTAATCTTTTTATTTTTTAGTTTTACATATTAATATTTAGATGTTATAATTATGATAGGTGATTCTATTTGAGAACTGTTATTCAAAGATGTAATACCGCAAGTGTAAAAGTTTCTAATGAAATTAGAGATATTAATGAAGGATTAGTTGTATTCCTGGGTATTACTCATAAAGATACTGAAAAAGATATTGATTATCTAATAAAAAAAATAATTAATTTAAGAATATTTGAAGATTCTGATAATAAAATGAATTATTCAATCCAAGATATAAATGGAAGTATATTATTAGTTTCTCAGTTCACTTTATATGCGAATACTAAAGAGGGGAATAGACCATCTTTCACAGATTCTATGAAATATGATGATGCCAAAAAGATGTATAATATTTTTATAGATAAATTAAAAGAAACTAATATAAAGTTTAAGACAGGTAAATTTGGTAGTGATATGGTTGTCAATATTGAAAATGATGGACCAGTAACTATAATAATTGATAGTAAGGAGAATTTAAATGAAAAAGAATAAGTTAGTTAATATATTATTAGTATTATTAATAGTATTTGTTTTATATTTAATGAAAGATTTATGGGGTGGAGTATATAATAAATTAATATCTATTTTAACACCTTTTATAATAGGTTTTGCATTAGCATATGCGGTTAATCCTTTTTTAAGATATCTTCAAAAGAAAGGTGTTCCAAAGGTATTAGGTATTGCATTAATTCTATTAGTGGTGTTAGCGTTTTTAACATTTATTGTATTAAGTATTATTCCAGTATTTACTACTGAATTAAAGAATTTATTCCAAGGTTTAATAGAATTTACAAAAGATATTAGTACTAAATTTAATATTGATTTATCTAGATTCCAAAAATCATTGATGGATACATTTAATAAATTATCTAAAGATCTTGCTAATGATTTACCTAATCAAGGAGTAAATATTTTAAATACATCAATTAATTTCTTAAGTAATTTTGTTATATCATTAGTTGCGTTTATTTATTTCATGATAGATATGGATAAAATCAGATCTAAAATTAAAAAGTATTTTAAAGCTAAGAGTAAAAAAGCATATAAATTAGTAAAAGAAGTAGACCATGAAACTACTAATTATTTTAAGGGATTATTTACTAATGTATTAATACAATTTGTAGAATATACTTTATTATATAAATTAATAGGTCATCCTAATTTCTTATTACTAGGTGTTATTGCAGCATTCTCTCCATTAATACCATATTTTGGAGGAATAATAATGAATGTTATCGCAATTATAACAGCATCAGTAGTTAGTCCACAATTATTGATATTTTCATGCATAATATGTGTAGTATTCCCTCAATTAGATGGATACTTAATAATACCTAAGATTTATGGTAAGACTAATAAAGTGCCTGCATTACTTACTATATTTGCTGTATTTGCAGGAGGAGTATTAGGAGGTATGGTAGGTATCATAATTGCATTACCAACAACTATTATCTTACTAACAATTTATAGAAACTATGATGAAGAAATATCTGAAAAAATAGAAGAAATAAAAGAAAAAATATAATCACTTTTTAATGATTATATTTTTTATTTCTTTTTTTATTAAACTTGGATCATTAACAATTTGTGAATATATTTTTGTTACTTTTAATTCTAATTCAAGTTCTTTATTAAAATTTGTATATATAGGAACTTCAACTTCTTTTTTAATACTATTTAAATATGTTCTTCCTTTTTTATTAAAACCAAGTATTCTAATATATTTAATTTCTTTTCTTTTACTAGCTTCTTCTTTAGTAAAAGAAGTTAATATATGAATAAACATTCTATTCATTTTATTATATGTATATCTTTTTGATTTTACATTTAATATTAAATCGTTTAATGTATATGAATCATCTATTTTTGCTTTTAATTTATTCTCAATTCCTTCATCAACAGTTTGATATTTTGATAAGTCATTGTCTGATAAAATCTTATATTTTAAATAACTAAAGTAATCAGTCTTATAATAGTTTTTAATCGCATTCTTTGGTACATATTTAGATATTTCAATTTTATCTAAATTATTTCTAATTAGATTAGCACTTATTATATTACCTTGTATCTTACTAGAATTGAAGTCATTTGTTCTTTTAATAGATAGTGGAGTAATTTCGCTATTTATTCTTTTTATTTCTTTAATATATGAAAGTGCTAATATATCATTTGGAGTATCTACTTCCTCACCATGTAAGTGTTTAAGAGCACTTGATGTTGCGCTAGGGTAGTTTTTACCTTCTTTCATTAGTTTCTTTACTTCATAATTATATTCAACTGTATTTTGAATTTCTGCTAGTTTATTTAATTTTACTATATCGTTTGATTCAGAACCAAAGACTATATATTCACATTTTAAATGGTTAAGAATACTTATTGCGCCTTTAGCAAATATATCACTTGATTGAGTAGAGAACTCAAATGGAAGTTCCACAACTAAATCAACTCCATTTTCAAGCGCTATTTCTGTTTTATCCCATTTATTTAATATAGATATATTTCCTCTTTCTGTAAAGTGAGAAGACATAACTAGTATTATAGTTGGATCATCAAATATTTGTTTTATTTTTTGTATGTGATATAAATGACCATTGTGAAATGGATTATATTCACAAATAATTCCTACTTTTTGCAATTTTTATCACCAATAATATTTTATCATATTTTTTTAAAAAATAAATTTATTTAGGGGAATTTCTTTTATAGATGACAAATATTATTATTGGGGGAGAAAATATATGAATTATTATAATGAAATAAAAAATAGAATAATAGATGATGAAGTATATTCAAGAGTAAAAGATTATTCAAAAGAAAGACATAAAGTAATCACATATTATGAGATAGGAAGATTATTAAATGAAGCTGGTGGAAAATATGGAGATAATATTATAGATGAGTATTCTAGAAAATTAGTTATAGAAGTAGGTAAAAAATATAATAGAAGAACTTTATTTAGAATGAAAAAATTCTTTAGTGTATTTAGTAATAAAAAAGTGACAACAATGTTGACACAATTAACATGGTCACATTATTTACTTTTACTACCAATAAATGATTATAATGAAATAATATATTATATAAATATCTCTAAAAAGAACAATTTAACTCAAAGACAATTACGAGACAAAATAAAAAGTAATGAATATCAAAGAATTCCAATTGAAACAAAAAATAAAATTATATCTAATAAAAAATTAGCGATAAAAGATTTAGTACCAAATCCAATTTTTATTAAAAATAAGAATAATATAAAGATTATTGCAGAAAAGGCATTACATAAACTAATATTAGAAGATATTGAATCTTTTATGAAAGAATTAGGTAATTCATTTTGCTTTATAGGTAGTGAATATAAAATTAAAATAGGTGATAGAAATCATTATATTGATTTATTACTCTTTAATATAAAATATAATTGTTATGTAGTTATAGAGTTAAAAGTGACTGAGTTTAAGGTAGAATATATCTCACAAGTACAAAAATATATGAATTATATTGATAAAAATGTAAAAGAAGAACATAACAATAATACAATGGGAATCATAATATGCAAACGAGAAAATAGATTTGTAATAGAATATTGTTCAGATGAAAGAATTGCGATAAGAGAATATATTTTAGAATAATCTTCTATTCTTCTTTTATCTATAATATGTTATAATTACATATGGAAGTGAAGTTATGCAAAGTATTTTTAGTATTACTAGAAAAAAATTAGAAGATTTTTTTATTAGTATTGGTGAAAAAAAGTTTAAAGCTACACAAGTATTTGAATGGATATATAGAAAAGGTGTTAGATCTTTTGATGAAATGTCAAATATTAGTAAAGACACTATAGATTTATTGAAAGAAAATTTTTGTTTTAATGAATTAAAAATAATTAGAAAACAAAATGATGAACTTGTTAGTAAATATTTATTTGAACTAAGTGATGGGAATAAAATTGAATCTGTATTAATGGAACATGATTATGGACTTAGTTTATGTATTTCATCTCAAATAGGATGTAATATGGGATGTGCATTTTGTGAAAGTGGAAGACTTAAAAAAGTTAGAAATTTAAGTGTAGATGAGATGCTTTTACAAGTCATGAAAATAGAAAATGAAACTAAACAAAGAATAAGTCATGTTGTTATTATGGGTATTGGTGAACCATTTGATAATTATGATAATTTTATGGATTTTATAAGAATAATTACTGATCCATATTCTTTAGCGTTAGGTCAAAGACATATAACAGTATCTACATGTGGAATTGTTCCTAAGATTAAAGAGTTTGCGGATGAAGAAACAGGTGTTAACTTGGCAATTAGTTTACACGCACCAAATAATAATTTAAGAAGCAAAATTATGAAGATAAATAACGCATATAAAATAGAAGAAATAATAGATGCGGTTAAGTATTATTTAGATAAGACAAATAGGAGAGTAACCTTTGAATATATCCTATTAAAGGATGTTAACGATACTAAGGAATGCGCAAATGAACTTAGTAAATTATTAAAAGGAATCAATTGCTATGTTAATTTAATACCGTATAATGAAACTGAAAATATTGAATTTAAAAGATCAAGTACTTCTCAAATAGGTGTATTTTATGATATACTAAAGAAGAATAATATTAATGTAACTATAAGAAAAGAATTTGGTTCTAAAGTATCTGCGGCTTGTGGTCAATTAAGAGCGGAAGTAGAATCAAGTTTAAGAGAAGGAAAATAAGGGAGTGTTAATATGGAAAGTTATTTTTTGACTGATACAGGAAGAGTAAGAGAACATAATGAAGATAGTGTTACAATTTTAAAGAATGTTAATAATGAATATTTACTAGCGGTTGCAGATGGAATGGGTGGACATAAAGCTGGTGAAGTTGCTTCAGCAATAACAATTAATTATTTAACAGATAATTTTAACAAATTAGAATCTATAGGTGATAAAGCAACAGCAGTTAATTGGATTAGAGAAGCAGCTGAAAATATTAATAACGAAATATTTGAATATACAGCTGGTCATCCAGAAAGTAAAGGCATGGGTTCTACTTTAGTATTAGCAATTTATACTAAAGATTATCTATTATTTGGTAATATTGGTGATAGCTCTGGTTTTGTTATTAAGAATAAAGAATTATTTAAGATTACACACGATCATACATTAGTTAATTTACTTGTAAAAAATGGAGAATTAACTGCGGAAGAAGCTAAGAACCATCCAAAGAAAAATATTCTTATGAGAGCACTAGGTGCTAATAATCCTGTTGAAATAGATATATTCGATGTTGAAAATAATGTAGAAGGTATAGTTTTATCTTCAGATGGATTAACATCTATGCTTAATAATACACAAATTGAAAAAGTGCTATTAGCAGATAATGCTACATTAGAAGAAAAAGTAATTAAGTTAATAAGAAAGAGTAATGTTAGAGGTGGTACTGACAACATTTCTATCGCATGTTTATTTACTAAAGAAGGTGAAGAATAATGATAGTTAAGGGGCAAAAGATTAATGATAGATATGAAATACGTAAGCTAATTGGCGAAGGTGGTATGGCAAATGTGTATCTAGGTTATGATACAATCCTAGAAAGAGATGTTGCGATAAAAGTACTAAGAGGGGATCTTGCGGATGATGAAAAATTTGTTAGAAGATTCAGAAGAGAAGCACAAAGCGCATCGCTTTTAAATCATCCTAACATAGTTCAAATATATGATGTTGGTGAAGATGATGGTAATTTCTATATAGTGATGGAGTATATAAAAGGACAAACACTAAAACAATTAATTAAAAAAAGAGGAAAATTATCATTACCAGAAACAATAGATATTATGTCTCAATTAACAGATGGACTTGCTCATGCCCATGACTCATATATAGTTCATAGAGATATTAAACCTCAAAATATAATGATTCTAGATGATGGCATGGTAAAAATAACAGATTTTGGTATTGCAATGGCTATCAATGCATCAGATTTAACTCAAACAAATTCAGTTATGGGTTCTGTTCATTATTTACCACCAGAACAAGCATCTGGTAAAGGTAGTACAATAAAGAGTGATATATATTCTTTAGGTATAATGATGTATGAGATGCTTGCGGGAGTTATGCCTTTTAGAGGAGAAACTGCTGTTGAAATAGCAATGAAACATTTAAAAAATCCAATACCTAGTATTAGAAAAGCAAATGATACAGTTCCACAATCAGTAGAAAATATTATTTTAAAGGCAACTGCTAAAAATCCTAAGAATAGATATAATAATGTTAGAGAATTATATGATGATTTAAAAACATGCATGGATAAGTCTAGAAAAGATGAAAAGAGAATAACATTTAAATATCCTGAAAATGAATATGATGATGAAAATACAAAAGTAGTTAATAATTTAAAGGATGAAATAAAAGAAAAAGATAATGATATAAAAGAAGAATTAGAAGTAAAAGAAATAGAAGATGATGATTACAAAGATAAAAAGTTAAGCACATTTACTAAAATATTAATTGGTTTAGTAGGTGTAATGGTATTAGCGTTATTCGCAGTATTTATTATTTTCCCATCAATCAGTTCTGGTAAATCATTAAAAGTACCTGATGTAAGCGGATTAAGTGTTGCGAAAGCTAGAAAAGAATTACAAGATAAGGGATTTAATGTTGATACCAAGATAAAAGATGATTATACAGATGAAATAGAAAAAGGATTAATAACTAAGACAAGACCTAAGGCAGGTTCTAGTGTTAAAAAAGGTGCCACTATAACAATGTATAAATCAGTAGGTGGAGAAAAAGTAACAATAGAAGAGTATGTAGGTCAAGATTATAATAAAGTACAAGCAAAATTAGAGGTAGCGGGTCTTAATGTTCTTGTAGAAAATAAAGATGTAGAAAATAGAAAAGATTATGAAGGTAAAGAAAATATAATAATTGAACAATCTGTAAAGAAGGGTACTACTTTAGTTAAAGGAGATTCAATAACACTTTATATACCTAATTTACCTAAACAATATCCTAACTTTATTTCAGAAGGATATACTGTTAAACAAGTACAATCTTGGTGTAATGAAAACAAGATAGTATTAACTATTGAAGAAGAAGAGAGTGATTCTACACCTGGAACAATAATATATCAAAGTAGAACAGCTGGTTCTGATGTAGTAGAGGGTGCTGATTTATCAATAAAAGTTGCGAAGAAAAAAACACCAGTTGAACCAGTAAAACCAGAGAATCCTGATTCACAAGATAGTAGCGGAGATAATACAAACTAATGAAGGGTCAAATTATAAAAGTTATTAGTAATGACTATACTATAAAATTAGATAATAATGAAAAGATAATCTGTAAGCCAAGAGGAGTATTTAGAAACCAAAATATTACTCCTCTTGCGGGCGATTATTGTTTAGTTGATTTAGAAAAGAAGGTAATTGATGAAATATTACCTAGAAAAAATGAACTAAATAGGCCACCTGTTTCAAATATTGATATTGCAGTAGTAGTAATGAGTACTATTAATCCTGATTTTTCTATGAATTTAATAGATAAAATGGTTACTATTATTGAATATAATAATATAGAACCAGTTATAGTAATAACAAAAAAGGATTTATATTATTCTGATGAAATAGATTCTAAGATTAATTATTTTAAGAATATTGGATATAAAGTCTTTTTAAATACAGAAGTAGATAAATTATTAGATTATATTTCTAATAAAACAGTTATATTAACTGGTCAAAGTGGCGCAGGTAAGTCGAGTTTATTAAATAGAATAGATAATAATTTAGATCTAAAAACAGATGAAATATCAATGGCTTTAGGAAGAGGTAAACATACTACAAGAGCAATTACATTCTATGAAATTAATACTTCTTTAATCGCAGATACACCTGGTTTTTCATCTTTATCATTTGAAGATATGACTAAAGAAGATATAAGAGATAATTTTATTGAATTTAATAAATATAGAGATGATTGTAAATATAGAGATTGTATGCATATAAAAGAAGATGAATGCAATATTAAAAAGAATGTTAATAGTTTTATAGATAAAGATAGATATGAAGATTATGTAAGTTTTATTAAGGAGAAAGAAAATGAAAATATCAGTTTCAATACTAAAGGAAAAAGATAATTTAAAAAAAATAATTAGTAAATTAGACGATACTAGTGCAGATTATATTCATTTAGATATTATGGATTCAACATTTACTAAGAATAGTTCATTTTCTCTTGAAGAAATAAAAGAAATAAATAGTAGTAAAAAGTATGATATCCATATTATGAGTACTAATCTTGATTATCAAATAAATGAAGCGATAGAATTAAAACCAGAATATATTTCATTTCATGTTGAATCAACAAAGGATGTTTTAAAATATATAAACTTAATAAAATCAAATAATATAAAAGTAGGATTAGCAATCAATCCAAAAACAAGTTTATGGAAAATAAGAAAATACTTAGAAATAGTAGATTTAATACTAGTTATGAGTGTAGAACCAGGTGAAGGTGGTCAAGCATTTATACCAAGTACCATAAAAAAATTAAAAAGATTAAAAAATAAAAAGGGCAATTTTTTAATCAGTGTAGACGGCGGAATAAATAGTGAAACTATATTTAATGTAAAAGATTATATTGATATAGCGGTATCTGGTAGTTATATAACTAGTAGTGAAGATATAGATAATAAGATTATGTCATTAAAAATATAGACATAATCTTTATTTTTTTCTGTTTGAAATATTGATATTTTAGTATATTTGTAGTAAAATTATTGTAGAAAATAGGAAGGTATGGTCTTAGTGTATGGAAAATAATAAAGAAAATAAAACAAAGGTAGAAAATAGTATTAAACAGGAAGTTAAAATAGTAAAAAAGAATAATATAATCAAGTATATTTTAATAGGATTATGTGCTGTTTTTTTAATTATAATAGGAGTAGTTATATTTAATAGATTTAAGAATGATGATATTAAAAAGGTAAGTAAAATACTACCATCTAAATATTATTCAATAGAATGTATAACTAAAAATTGTGAAAACATCGCTGCTTATAAAGGTAATAAAACAGGTAAGTATACAGTTACTTTATTAAATGGTGATGGCGATGTAGTTGCGAAGTATAAAGATAAATATGATGCGAATGCAAAGGTAATGAAAAAGGCGTCTGCTTTAGGTAATGATTTCTTTATATTTGAAAAAACAAATTTAAAGACTTTAAAAGCTACTGGTTATTCTATCGCAAACAAAAATGGTAAAGAAGTATATAGTACTGAAAAGAAATTAAAACTATTAAATAATAAGTTAGTATTAATGAATGATACTTCAAAGGGTATAAATAGTTATTCTATAATTACATCTAAAGGTAAAACTTTATTTAGTAATATTAATGATTATGAAGTATATGCTGATGGAAAAGTAATATCAGTTGAAATGGATAAATCTAAACAAATATTAGATGAAAATGGAAAAATAATTCTTTCTGATTATTATGTTGCAACATCTATTGATGATATTGAAGGTAATCCATTATATTTATTAGTAGAGGATGCTAAAAATAATTCATATAGTTACTTTAGTTTAAAGAGTAATAAGATTATTGGTGATAGTTTCCAAAATTATTCTAAGAATGAAGATGGAACATTAACTATTACAAAAAGAGAAAATAACTCAATGGTTAAATATACCTTAGACGTTAACGGTAAACAAACACAATTAGGTGATAGTAAAACTCAATCAGAAATTGCTAATGAACTTAAGAAAAAAGTTGATTCTAAAAAATATAAAATATATTCAACAAGTATATATGATAAAGATCAAAAATTTGTATTTGCGGACGATTTAAAAAATCAAACTTTTGGTTTATATGAAATAAAAACAAATAAATATACAAAGATATATGAATATAAGAAAGATATAAATAGTTTATATTCAAATATTTCTTTAATAAAAAATGAAAAGAATTTAAATTATTATCAAGTATCATGTTCTAAGTATAATTGCCCTAAAAATGAATTCTATGTTTTTGATTTAGAAAATGGTAAAGCTTTATATAATAATTCTACTGAAGATTTAAAGATACAAAATTATTATCAATATGAAGATAATTATAAAGTAATTAAATATTCATATGGATCTACTAATAATGATTATAAAGGCAAATATGTATTATATGGAAATGATAATAAAGAAATAACTAAGAGTAATAATATTATAGCTGTTGTAGGTAAAAAATTGCTAGTAGGTTATGATTCTACTTCATCACTAATTTTATATTCAGCAATAGAAAATAAAGTATTAAATAATGATGATACATTAGGTACTAAAATAAAAATAGATAATGTTTATTATTATAAATATCAATCTAAAGATAATACTATTTTACTAAATGAAGCGGGTAAACAAGTATTAACTATAGATTCTGATTCAGATATTATTTATAGTGATAAAGTATTAGTTTATATTAAGGATAAGGTTGCGTATATATTTGATGCATCTAGTGCTAAAGTAAGAAAATATAAATTTAAAAATAATGAAAAAATGAATGATGCATCAGGAGATTTAATCTCACCATTTAGAGGAGCTTTATTTATTAATAACAGTGTTAATAATTATGTTAAAGTATTAAATAGTAATGGAAAAGCTATTAAGAAAATTAAAAAAGCAGAGATTCAATCAGTATATAAAACAAATAAAGGTAATGTAGTAATAATAGTTAAAGATGATACTGGTAAAGTACAAAATTATGGTTTATATATTGCAAAATAAAATATAGTTCAATTGAACTATATTTTTATTTTCATTACTTTTTCATATTCAGGTATAATACCAATTGGTTTACCAGTAGAGAAACTTGGTTTAATTTGGAATACACCTGGGAATTCATTCCCTTCAATGATTGCTACATCATTATCTAGAATCGCAACATCCCAACCAATATATTTTACTTCTGGTATCTCTTTAGATGCATTAATAACGGCTTTTACTGCTTTATCATAATTAGGTATTTCAAATCCTACAATTTTAGTTTTAGTAGAAGGATGATATTCTAATTTATTATCAGCTTGATCAATCGCTGGCACTATTATTTTTCCATTTTTATCTGTAAATGTATACATGCCACCAGATGAAAAATTATCTACAAATCCATTATTTCCAATTTTAAATATAGAATTTAAAACATATGCTTCTTTTCCATCAAAATATGTAAATAATCTTAATGTATTAACAGATCCTGAATATAACTCATCAATCTTTTTATTTTGTTTTAATACTTCTTCAACTAAATACTGTTTATTATTAATTAAATCATTATATATTTTTTCAATATCTTTCTTTACTATTTTAATTTTGTCTATACCTTTACCACCACAATTATCTAATTCTTTCGCAATTACATAATCTTTATTTTTAACGAATTCCTTAAAATCTTTTATATCAGCTTTTCTTAAATCCAAATAATCTCTTTTTAAATATTTCTTGAATTTATTATTAAACTCTAATTTATCTTGAAGTAAGTACCAATAATCCTTATTATTAAACATTTTTACTAGATTATTATTTTTTCCTCTTGTTAAATATGTTTTTCTTTCTTCTTTATTTAATAAATAGAATTCAAATTCTTGATAATCATAATATCCTGCTTGATATTTTATTCCACAATATATAATATCAAATAGAATAATAATAAATGGTTTCTTTGCTTTTTTAGATACACTTTTAGTAATTTTAAACATATTTTTAAAATCCATGTTCTTAATTAAACTAAATAAATATTTTATTTTCTTCATATAATCACCTAAATACATTTTATCATACTTTTATATTCTTGTATTATTTTTATTATTTGCTTTTACAACTTTTTAAAACTTAAGATATGTGTTAGAATAATAATAGGTGAAGTATGATGGATATTAAATATTTATTATCTCAAGTGTGTGTAATACTTGCGATGCTTGGATTAGGTGCGACTTATCTAGTTAAAGATAAGAAAACAATTATGTTTTTATGTGTATTATATACATTATTTTATGGATTAGAGTATTTATTATTAGATGCATATTCTGGATTATCTATGTGTGTTGTAAATGTAATTAGAAATATATGGTTTTATATAAATGCGAATCTTAAAAAGAAGAATAGTATAATAGTTTTAATAGTATTATCTATTATAACTATTGTATTTGGTATATTTTCATTTAATAATATATTTAGTGTACTACCTATAATCGCAACTCTTATTTATACTTATTCAGTATGGCAAGATGATACAAAATTATATAGATATCTAGCTTTTCCTTGTAGTTTATGCTGGATGACATATAATATTAGTTGCAGATCATTATTTGGTGTTATCGCAGAATGTATTTTAATAATATTTGAGATAATAGGTGTTATTAAGTTATATAAGAAAGAAAAATAGTTACAAAATAAAATTTTGTGATTTTTTTTGACATTACTAATAAATTGTAATAATATATATATTAGACTTAATAAGAGGAATAGGGAAAATGAACATAGTAGATGAACATAATATAGTTAATAATTTATTAAATAAAGAATTTAAATATAGGGATATTTTAAATGTAGATAATGATATACCATTTGGTATGGAATTAGAATTTGTATCTTATAATAAAAAAGATGTAGATAAGATAGTGAAAGATTTAAAAGCACAGAAGAAAAATTATAAAGTAGATGATGCGAATAAATCATATAATCTATTAAATGAAAATAAGATATATGAATTAAAGACACCAAGTTTATATAATAATACTTCTACTTTTAAAGATATAAAGGATACATGCGATATATTAGAAAGAAACAAAGTACAAACAAGCAATAATAAAGGTATGCATGTACATGTAGATTTATCTTCTCTTGATGAATATAGTGAATATTTATTTACATTTTTAAAAATCTTTTCAATATATGAACATATTATATTTAGATTTTCTTATGGAGAAGATGAAACAAGTAATATTAATATTTCTTCTTATTCAAGAGAGATAAGTAATTTATTATATAACTATCTTAGTAGAGAAGATTTAAGTGATGATTTTAATCATAATATAGATGAGTTACAAAAACTATTAACATGTAAGAGTTACGCACTTAATTTTCATAAAAAAGATAATAATGTAAAAAATGATACAATAGAGATGAGAACATTTAATAGTACACTTAATCCAATAATTATTCAAAATAATATAAATTTATTTTTAAGTATTATATCTAGTATAAGAAATAATGAAATAGACAAAGATTTAATTAATTATAGATTTGAAGAATACGATAAAGGATTCTATGTAAGGGAAAACTATAGTAAAATTAATGAAAGTGATGCGTTAGAGTTTTCTGATTTAATCTTTTCTCATGAAATAGATAAAGAATATTTTTTAAGACAATATGAAATAAAAAAACAAAAAATAAAGAAGCTAGTTATCTAGTTTCTTTATTATTTCTGATGCTGATTTTGAATACGCTCTAAATAATCCTCCTGCGCCTAATTTAATCCCACCAAAATATCTTACTACTACAATTAGTATATTGTTTAAATTATTCTTTTCTATTACGTTAAATATAGGCATTCCTGCAGTTCCTTTAGGTTCTCCGTCATCATTTATTTTACCTGTATTATTAATTTTATAAACATATACTACATGTCTTGCTTTTTTATGTTCTTCTTTAATACTATTAATTATTTCTTCAACTTTAGATTCATCATCTAATTGATATAAATAAGTAATAAATCTAGATTTTTTAATTTCTATCTCATTTGTAATCATAAAATCACCAATTAAATTATACATTGTCTTGTTTGAAAAAACAATCATCTTAATGTATAATTATTTTAGGTGACTAACTATAATAAGTCAAGTCATTTTCTTCAAAAATCTTTTTAAGATT
>CAZJSD010000010.1:0-32829 GCA_964548815.1 uncultured Muribaculaceae bacterium | reverse complement strand
TATCTCCTGTTAAAATAATATTACCCATATTATCTACTCCTTCCCTTTTTATTATTAAACTCAATTGTTTGAATTCTTTCCATTTCTTTTATAGCAACTTCATTTTTTAATGCATCTAATTTAAGCATTAATAATGATAGATATTCATTATCTAAGTTTTTAGCATATGTAGTTATTATTAATGCTTGCATTCTTTCGATTTCTCCAAGAACATAACTTGCGCCTTCATCATCTGTTTCATCATTTAAAACTATTTCTACTTGTTTTAATAATGTATTTATTTTCTTTTGTAAATTCTTTTTCGCAATCTTTTTTATAAATGTAGGTTCTACAAGCATAACTTTATTTACTTTAAATACATCTTTCTTCTTTGGAGTAAAATCATACGCATCATCTAAGTTAATACTTATCATTTTCTTTTCACTTTGATCATCTATTAAAGAATATTTACCAATTATTTTTCTTTTTATTTCTTTTATTAAGTCTGGTCTTTTTTCTTTAGTTTTTTTAATTTGTTCTTCTTTTCGCCATTCATCTATCTTTTTATGATCACCAGATAGTAATACATCAGGTACTTTCATACCTCTATACTCTCTTGGTTTTGTATAAGTTGGATAATCAAGTAAATTATCACTAAATGATTCATTTTCTATACTTTCTTCTTCAATAACTCCTGGGATTAATCTAGTTAATGAATCAGTTAAAACCATTGCTGGAAGTTCTCCACCTGTTAAAACATAATCACCTATACTTATCTCTTCATCTACTATTGAAGTAATTCTCTCATCAAATCCTTCATAGTGTCCGCAAATGATAAGTAAATTTTTTTCTTTAGATAATTTTTCTGCCATCTTTTGATTATATGGTTTCCCTTGTGGAGTCATCATAATTACTTTAGTATTTTTCTTCTTTAAATCTTCTACCGCATCAAATACTGGTTCACACATAAGAACCATACCTGCTCCCCCACCATATGGAGTATCATCTACTTGTTTATGTTTATTCTTTGAATAATCTCTTAAATTCTTAATATTTATATCTACTTTTTTTGTTTCTATTGCGCGTTTAATTATTGATTCTGTTAAGAAACCATCAAACATATTAGGAAATAAAGTAAGTATATTTATTTTTATCATAGTAATCCCTCTATTTCTTTGACATATACTTTATTATCTTCTATTTTAAGAATAAAATCTTTAACATAAGGAATAAGTATATCTCCAACTTTTAAATTGTCATTTGCCTTACTATTATACATTACTCCAGTTACTTTTCCTAGTACTTTTTCACCAATAATTACATCATAACCAACTAAATCTTCTATATATACTTCTCCATCATCCAAAACTAAATCTTCTTTATTAATATAAACCTGTCTTCCTTTTAAATATAGAACTTCATTTATATTTGTAAAACCTTCAAAAGTAACCATATCAAATATCTTATGAAATCTATAACTATTAACAGTAAATTCTTCCTTTTCTTTTCCAACATAAAACTTCATACCCTTTTTAAATACTTTTTCGTTATATCTAAAATCAGATAAAATTCTAAGTTCACCTTTTATCCCATGAGTATTTACTATTTTACCAATATTTATAAATTCCATATAATCACCTACTTACTTAATTCATACAAAATTATAGATGCCGATACTCCTACATTTAAACTCTCACATTTTTCATTCATTTTAATATATATATTCTTATCAATAACATCTTTTACTTCTTTAGAAATACCATTTCCTTCATTACCCATTATTATAGCATATTTACCTGTCTTTTTTACATCTTTTACATCGATACCATCAACAACATCAGTGCCATATACCATATAATTATTATCTTTTAAATCATCTATTATATCTAATATATCATCTCTAATTATATTAAGATGGAAATTCATACCTTGACATCCTCTTAACACCTTAGTGTTATATAAATCTACTGTATTCTTACTAAGAACTATATTCTTAACATTAAACGCAACAGCGGATCTAATAATAGTACCAAGATTACCTGGGTCTTGCACTCCATCAAGTATAATAACATTACTATCTAAACTAATCTTATTATCTACTATTTCACATACACCTACTATATTAGTATTAATATCACTAATAGTATTCATTACTTTTTCTGATACTTCTATTTTTTCTATTTCTAAATCTATATCTCTACCTGAAAGAATAACTATTTTTAATACACCTGCTTTATATGCTTCTAATACTAAATGTTCTCCCTCTACTAAAAATAGTTTTTCTTGATCTCTATATTTTTTTTCTTTTAACTTTCTTATTTCCTTAATTCTATTATTATCTACTGACTCTATTATCATAATTTATCAGATCCTTTTTTCTTACTTATATAATCATCATAATTATATTCCATTAATAATTGTTTTTTTGATAACTTATATTTTTGTTCAAATCTTTTTTCATTTATAAATAACTCATAATAATTATCCATATCTACCATAATACCATTTTCTTTATAAAACATATATCTAGCGTAACTAAGAGATGCGCTTTGTCTTAATCTAGGAGGGTCAATAAACGCTAAATCATGCATACCTATAGAATCATAAAAATCTATTTTACCTTTTATGTTTTCATTAGTTAATCCAAATAATGTAGGTAATCCTTTTATAATTCTAAATACATCTTCTCTACTATAATCTAAACTACTTATATAATCTATTTTTTGTTTTATATTATTAGTTGTAATTCCAAATATATGTGGAAAAGATTTTGCCATAGTAATTATTTCTTCTTTTCTAAACCCTAAGTCTTCCATATTAGAAAACTTATTATTAATTGAATCTATTGAATAACCATAGATTTGTGGAAGTTTTTTAGACATCTTTAACACATCATCTTTTTTAAAACCTAGTTTTTTCATCGCATCTATTTTACTAGTATAATTATCCTTCGTTAACCCTATTAAAGATGGATGAATACCTATCATCTTATATACTTCATCTTCTTCATATCCTAAATCGATCATATCACTTATATTTTTCTTTATAGTATTTAAAGACATACTAAATACAAATACATTTGATGTAGTAATTTTAATTACTTTTTGTTTAGAATAATAATTTAATAAATAATTATATATTTCTGTTACTTTTCGCTTCATAGTCTCATCAGTATATTCATTTACATAGTTTTCAATTATTTTATTTGTTTCTCTTTCGTTATAACCATAAGACTCAAAAAGTTTTCTTATATCATCAACATTTTTCATATTACCACCTACATTTCATTAAATAATATTGGATTTGAATCTAGATCATCAATTATATCATCCAAAGACTCATTATTACTTATTCTTTCATTAATATAATTATCTATTTCAAATTTATCTAGATTTAATATATATGGATTAGAATCAAATAATATATTTAGAGTCTTAAACCCATAATCCACTAAACATTTTAGTAAATTAATTATTTCATCATTAGTTCTATTTAAATAATCTGGATTACTACCTATAATATTAATTATCTGATTATTAGAACATCCTATTTTCTCTAATATATATTTTTTATTATTTATTTCTTCACTAGTTATTTCTTTTATTTCAGGATTTCTTTCAATCATTTCATTAATAGTACTTTCACTAATTCCTATATTAAATAATTCTTCCATTTTTATTCTTGTAATTCCTTTCTTAATCTTTTATAATTCGGTTCATTTTGAGAAACTAACTCCCAAAATGATTTACTATGATCAAAATGAATAAAGTGAGATAATTCATGTACTATTACATAATCAAGATATTTAGTGTCTTTATATATTAACTCACTATTTAATGTTACCTTCTTTAATTTCTTATTACATACTCCCCATCTAGTAGTCATTTTTCTAATTACTAAAGATGGATAAGGTACATTTTCAGTAAATCTATTATATATCATATCTAAATGTTCTTTAAAAACTATCTTCATTTGTTTTTTATACCATTTTTCTATCTCTGATTTATTCTTTACATATAAAGTATTGTTTTCAAAACTAGTTTTCTTTATATTATCTATAACAACTACATTTATTATTTCTCCCAAATAATAATAATCTAATTTCTTTTCTATTCTTTTTTCCATTTTTTCTATTTGTTTTTTTATAAATGGAATATTTGAATTAATAAACTTTTTTATTGTAAAATTTGGTGTAAAGTAATTAGTAGTAACATATATATTTAAATCTTCTTTTACTCTTAAATACATATTTTTATTATTTTTCTTTTCAATAAAAACATCATATATTATGCCATCAATCTCAATTTGCATATAACCACCACTTATATTTTATCATAAATAAAAGAAAAGATATAGAAAACTATACCTTTACACCGTCAATTACATTTTTATCTAAATCATATATTAAGAACTCTCTATTCTCATATATAACATATGAACATCCTTTTTCATCTCTAGGATATGATATTGAACCTACACATATAAAAACTTGATTATTATCTTCAATTATATATGGAATATGTTTATGACCATATACTAATATTCTCCCATTAAAATCATTTCTTTTATCTACATTATATAAATTACCATGTGTAATATATATTTTAATATCATCTACATTTATACATGAAATATCATCATAAACTGGAAATTCTAATTCATTAAAATCATAAAAAGAATCACAATTACCTTTCATACACACTATAATGTCTTTATATTTATTTAAGAAATTTATAATATTATTTCTATTACTTCCTGAAAATAAATCTCCTAATACAACTAATTTATCTATTTTTTTATCTATTATTTCTTCATCTATAACATGTAAATTAGTATCTAAACCATGAATATCAGATATAAATAATACTTTTATATAAATCACCACCTAAAAAAAGATATAAAAATTATATCTTCTTATTTAATAAATGCAACGCAACTATTAATAATACTGACGCTGATAATGATATTAAAAAGTTGTTATTGTTAGATTTATTAATTTCTTCTTGTTCCTTTTTATATTCTAAGTAATATGTTGTACAAGTCTTTTTTCTTTCTGTATCTAACTCTTTTATACAAGAATCATCAGTACACTCATATTCTAATTGATCAATTGTACAAACATTTTTAGCATATTCTTTATAAGTTAATACTTTTTCTTTATTTAATAATTGTATACCTGTTGCGAAAACTACAATAATCGCTAATATAGAACCTACTATTAATATTGAATTAACTACTTTTAAAAATGTATCTTTTTCTTTAGAAAAATATTTCATATTATCACTCCTTATTTAATAATAACTAAATAGTATTTTTTCTTTCCTCTTCTAACTACTATATATTTATTATATAACGAAGTATCTTTATTTACAAGGTATTCTAAATCAGTAATCTTTTCTCCATTTACACTTATAGAACCATTACTAATAAATTCTCTTGCTTCTCTTTTACTACTAAGAATTCCTGTATCTACTAAAAAGTCTACTATATTCTTTTCTTCATTTATTTCATAAGTATCTACACCGTTCATAGCATCTACTAATTCATCTTCTGATAATTCTTTTATATTCCCACTAAATAAAGATTCAGTAATTTTAATTGCTTTTTCTAATTCTTCTTCACCATGTAAATCTTTAATTACTTCTGCAGCAAGAACCTTTTGAGCTTGTCTTAGTTCTGGTTTTTCATTATGTTTCTTCATAACATCTTCTATCTCTTCTTTTGATAAAAATGTAAATACGTTTAAGTATTCTTCTACTTTATCATCTGTAGAATTAATAAAATATTGATATATTTGATATGGTGATGTCTTTTCTTTATCTAACCATAAAGCATTCCCTTCACTCTTACCAAATTTCTTACCAGTTGAATCTAAAATAAGTGGCATAGTAAATGCATATGCAGTTTTACCTAGTTTTTTATTTATTAATTCAATACCTGTTGTTATATTACCCCATTGATCTGAACCTTCTACTTGCATTGTTACACCTTTAGTTTCATATAAATGCATAAAGTCATAACCTTGTAGTAAAGTATAAGTAAATTCTGCAAAAGTAATACCTGTCTCTAATCTTCTATTAATAATATCTTTTGCAAGCATATAATTAACATTAATATATTTACCTACATCTCTTAAAAAATCTAATATATTTATGTCTTTTGTCCAGTCATAGTTATTAACTACTTCAACTTTACCATCAAATATATCTAATACTTGTTTTTTTATAGACTCTACGTTACTTAAAACTACTTCTTTATCTATTATTTCTCTTTCTGCAGTGGGTCTTGGATCACCAATCATACCTGTTGCGCCACCTACTAACAATACTGGTTTAAATCCTGCTTTTGCTAGTCTTTTAGCAGTAACTAAACTAGAATAATGACCTATGTGTAAGGAGTCTGCTGTTGGATCTGTTCCCCAATAAAATGTTGCTTTACATTCATTAATTACTTTTTCTAAATCTTCTCCTGCTTCGTCTTTTATTAAACCTCTCCATTTTAATTCATCATAAAATTTCATAATAATTCCTCCAATTCCTTTATATCTTTAATTTTATTTTTATATTCATATTTATCATTTGGATCAAAAAGCATTGCCTCTAATCCTGCGTTAATCGCACCATTAATATCTATATCTATACCATCACCTATCATTAAGCATTCCTCTGGTTTATATGGTCCACATGCTGTTAAAAATGCTTCTTTATTAGGCTTCATTTTAGTATTTTCAGTAAAAACCATGTCTTTAAAATATTTATACATTCCAATATGTTTTAGTCTTTCCTTTTGACTATAACCAAACCAATTAGATAATACTACTAGTTCATATTTTTTAGATAAATAATCTAGTGTAGGAATAATTTTCTTATCCTCTTCAGAATAACAATCACATAAATAATTCAACCACACATCCATGAATGAATCTGGTACTTTTATTACGCAATTTTCATTGATAAAATCTACCATAGCTTTTTTATTAAAATAATCAAAATTTCCTTCATAACTACATACAACATCAATTAATTCTTTTACGCTTTTTTCATCATAAGAAATACCTAACTCATCTAAAGCATATTTATACGTTTCATCATATTTATCATACCATATCATCAAAGTATTATCTTGATCAAATATTATTCTTTTAAGCATGTATACCTCCTTATAAACAAAAAAATCCTATGACATAAGGACGTATTACCGTGGTACCACCTTACTTCATAGAATTATCTACCTTATTATCTTAACGCGATTAACGATTTAACTCAAAGCAATGTATATTCATTAATTATATGTTTAAGTTTTCACCAACCACTTAAATCTCTTTTGTTCATCTAATTAACTACTATTTTGCCAATCAACATTAACAATCTAATTTTAATATAATATTATTAATAAGTCAATTAATCTTAAAATAATTGTAAATATTATTATAAAACCATTTTCAATTTTTTCTTTTTTTCTTTGTTATATTCATATGCATCTTTTATATCATTAAATCCATTCATGTCATAATTTTCTTTAATTGCATCCTCTAACATCTCTTTTAAATAGTCTGGTCTTTCAACCTTTCTTACAGTCTCTCTTTTAGGATTTTCTATTACTTCAGAAGTAGGTATGCCTAAAAATAATTCATACCAAAACGCTACTAAATGTCTATGACATGGATCTTCATTATCCCCATAACATAAAAGTATTGAACCATCTGGTATTTTATTTAGCATTTCTTCTGGATCTAATTTACTTAATACTCTTTTATAATATTCATTTGTATAATACTTCCATATATCTTGTTCAGGAATCTTATCTTTATTTTCATTCCATTTTTTCCAAAAACTTTTTTCTGGAGAAAATTCTGTTAAACTCTCACCCTTAAAATTAGCTAGTTTACCTTTATCACATGAGATAGATATTCCATTCTCAGTTATACAATTCTTATAATTAGATGTCATGATTCTACACATATAAACCTCCTAAATTTCAAAAAAAGAAGACTATTCATCTTCTAATTTAGCTAATACTTCCCTAGTAACGTCAGCAGCTTTCTTTCTAATAGATTTAGCTGTTTTTTCTAAAACTGGAGTGCCTTTTTCCTTAGCATATTCAACTAATTCAGTTGCTTTTTCTTTTATTTGATCAGCTTTTTTTACTGCAATTTTTTTAACTTTTTCTTTATCAAGATCTTTTAATTCAGCCTTTATTTCTTCTACTTTAGTTTGAATATATTCTTTTACTTCTTCTGAATCAACTTCTTTAGCTTTGTTAACTAATTCATTGAATTTGTTTGCTAAATCCTTTCTTAATTCTTCTCCTGATTTAGGTGCGAAAAGTAAAGCAATACCTGCTCCTATAACGCCTCCTAAAATAAATTTTCCAGCTCCTCCTTTTTTACTCATCTTCATATTCCTCCTCTTCAATGATTTCTTCTTTTTTCTTTTTCTTTCTAACTCTAAACATTCTTTCAAATGCTCCTGCAACTATACCAATTACTCTATCACTAAATAAAGATAATTTATCAGTTGCACTATCAATTACGTTAAATACACCATCTAAAGTTTTAACTTTCTTATCAACATTATCAACAACTTCTTGTACACTATTAAGAGCCTTTATTGCTTTAATCGATATGATAATTAATAAAATAATTAAAACTATTAATAGTATATATATTATTATAGGTAAAAATTCATTCAAAAATTCCATTATTCTTCCTCCTCCTCATCTTCTTCATCATTATACATATTATCAATTAAGTTAAATAAATCTTCTTTTTCTTCCGATTCATCTTCCTCCTTTTCTTCTTTTTTACTTCTTCTAGTCTTTTTTTCTTTCTTTTCTTCTTTAACTTCTGCTTCAACTGAAATAGCAACATCAGGAGTTAAATCTTCTTCTATTTCTAGTTCAGATGGTGTTTCTTCTTCTCCTTCATATGTTATGATTACATCTTCAGTTTCATTTTCATCTTTATTATATTCTTCCTCAACATAATCATTTATTGTTCCATCATTTTCTTCTTTTTTTTCTTCTTCATCTAAGTTATAAAAAATATTCTTTGCATTTGTAAAGGTCTTTTCTATTTCATCATCTAAATCTTTATATGCCTTATTTCTAACAGTATCAAAATCAACTGCTTTTTTTTCCAAAGAAAATTCTTTTGTTTTGCTTAAACTTCTATCAACCACATCATCAACTGTATAGTTTTTGTCAAGTACACCATAGATTGGTGACACAACTGGTGATGGATGAAACTTTTTAGGTTCTTCCACTGGTTCAGGTTTATATGAGCTTCTAATATTAGTTGCGCTAGCATCCATTGCCTTTGTTTTTCTAGCATATAGATTCTTTTCTTCTTTTACATCTTTTCTTGTTTCCTCTTGAATTTGTGGCATAGTCTCTGTCTTATCAAAAATGTTATCTCCTAAATCCATTGGGAAATTAAATGTTTTTTCGCTTTTAAATAGTTCTCTTTCTGATAAATCATCATTAGTAGGTTTTGAAAGATCTATATTATCTATTTTTTCTTGTCTTTCAAGTTTTTCTATTCTAGCTTGCTCATGTTTTCTTCTTTTTTCTTCTTCTTTTCTTAATTTTGCCCTTCTTTTTTCTGCTTCCCTAGCTTCAAATTCTTCATCATCTTCTTCAACATCTTCATAAAAGAAATTTTTTACTTTATTAATAAAACTCATGTTTATCACCTCTAATTATCTTTGTCCTGATTAATCTCTTTCTTCTCTATTAAATCAGTCGCATAATCACCTTCATAATTATCAAATTCATCAGCATACTTTAAGAAATTAGTATTATCTCCTTTTTTGGTTTTAAATATATTATAAGTTTCATTATCACTTAAATTATATTTTTCATCACCAAGTAAATTTTCTACTATATCATCATTATATTTAATACTAGATAGAATATATGCCATATTATTAAGTGCGTCTTTTAGATTACTTTTCTTAACATAACTTTCTATCTTGGCATAATTATACATCATTTCAATATAGTAATAATTACCAGATTGATTTACTTCTACATAACCAAATTTATCTCCATTTGACAATTCTTTAGATAAATATGCTTTTTTATTTACTTCATACTTATTCTTTATATTATGATAATAACTTACTATATCAGCATATAAGAAGTAAATATCACCTTTAGACATAAGTCTTTGATTAAAGTCATTAACTTCTGTGACTGTTACTCCACTTGGTAAATAATATTGATATCCAATTGCATTTCTATTAATATATTTACTCTTTCTTGATAAAATTGTATTTATATTTTTCATGTAGTCATTTGTGTTAATAATACTGATTGTACACCCTGAAAGAGTGGCAACAGTAAGTATTAAAACTAACACTTTACGTAATTTCATTAAAACACCTACTTTTATCTTTATTATTATACCAAAAAAAAATACTTATTAAAAGTACTTTTGTAAAAATTAATCTTTATATGCCTCTAACCTATTTATTTTAACACCTTTATCTGTAAACTTCTTTTCATATTCTGTCATAATGTTACCTTCAAAATCGCTGTTAACAAGATCTAAAGATATATTTCTTAATTTATATCCATAATTAGATAGTGATTCTATAGAGAATTCAAATAAACTAGTATTATCTGTCTTCATAAAAATAGTTTTTTCCCTCTTAAATATAGAATCATATCTTGTTAAAAATCTTTCGTGAGTAAGTCTCCTTTTCGCATTTCTTGCTTTTGGCCATGGATCAGAGAAATTTAAATAAATTAAATCTATTTCTTTATCAAAAACATCCTCTATTAATCTTGCATCCATCCTAATAAATCTTAAATTAGGTATTTCTTTTTCTATCTTATTTACCGCATACATTAATACTGTATCATACATTTCTATACCAATAAAATTTATATCAGGATAAGTTAATGCATTTTGAATAATAAAATTGCCTTTTCCACATCCTATTTCTATTCTTATTGGATTATTGTTATCAAAAATATTTTTCCATTTACCTTTATAATCCTCAGGATTCTTTATAACATATTTTGATTCTTCTAATATATTTTTCGCATTTTTGTTATTTCTTAGTCTCATATTATCACCTTCTTAATTATATTATAAATGAATAATAAAAACTAGTCTTTTAGCTTCAACACTTTCTTATTCTTATTTATATCTTTCATTATTTCATCTCTAAAAGCTAAATAAAGAGGCGAAACTATTCCAAATTCTGTTATTATATTGCAGTCTTCTTTAAGTTCTTTACTAGTTATTTCATTAACTACTCTAAATTTATTAATATTAATATAGTCTTCTTTCTTCATAATTACATTTTGAGTATAATCAATTATTAAATCTTCTTTTTCGCCTTTTGTTTCAACAACAGAATGTAACTCTTCTTCATCTACACAAGGAGTATAACCAATTAGTATTTTCATACTATCTTCATCATCATTAAGACATGTTCCTATCGCAGAGCCATGACACTTATGAAATCTTTTATCACTTTCTAATTCTTCTTTTAATTCATTACTTTTTGTTATATCAGATAATAAAACAAATTTAAAATTAAATTCTTTATCATCATAATTATTAATACCTGTTTCTTCATTATAAGTAAAATTATCATCTTCATCTATTTCATAGTATCTATCTCTATCCATAGTATAAAAGTTTAATTTTAAGTATATATGTCCTAATTTTGTAAGTAAATCTTTATCTTGTATTTTTGTAGGAACAGCTTCTAAAAACAATTCTTCTGTTTTTTTATTTACCCCACTTTTTGTATACATATAAATACCCCCATCAATAGGTAGTTATTATATGAATATTATTAATAAATGTCAAATTATGGAACACTTATTAGGTCAAATGCATATATTAATTTAGAAACATAAAGGAGGATTAATATGGATAAAACTTATATATATGATGAAAGACCTGGATTTGAAAGTTATAATATGATGAATTTTGGTCCTGGAATGCCTATGATGACACCATATATGAATTATAATATGGGTCAAACATGTCAAAACAATAATAACAATTATGATAATAGAATATCTAAATTAGAAAATACTGTTGAAAACTTACAAAACAGAGTTTCTAGATTAGAAGGAAATATGTATCCGCAAGCAGTTGATTATAATAATTATCCGAAAGCAACATATCAAAACTCTATGAATATGATGTAAAAAAACAATTCCATAAGGAATTGCTTTTTTCTTACTAATTATATGCCATAGGATACTTTATTATCTTTTTCATTTATTATTTCTTTTTTTATTTGTTTATTAGTCATATTTTGTACATATTCTCTTGTAAATTCAATATCAGCATCTTGTCTTAATGTAAATAGAATCCATATTAATTCTTCTCTTTCCTTTATTTCTTCTTTTGTTGATTCATTCTTTTTTTCATTATATATATCCGGACGATCATCATTTAGATTCATCATTTCAGATTCTCTTTCAAATTGTTCATCAGTCATTCTAAAGCACCTCCATCAAAATTAGTATAAATTATTTTTATTATAAAAGCAAGTAAAATATTTTTATGAATTTCTTTTGAATTTACTTTTTATTCTATCTAATATTTCTTTACCAAATACTTTTTTAAATACATTCTTATATGTTAAACCAAAATATATTCCTCCACCTACTAATGAATATATAATAACTACTATTATCGCATTACTTCTTCCATCTACAACTACTGGTATAAATTCACTTAATAACATTAATGCTAAATACATTATTAATGACGCTAATGATATTTTTAATGTAGTAATAAGAGAACTTCTTAAACTAATATTCATCTTATATTTCATATAGAATAATGATATTGTTACTGTAGACATAGTTGCGATTAATGTTGCGGCAATATTACCACAATAAGCTCCTATACCTAGTTTATAACATAGAACCATTAATGGATATTGTAATACTAGTTTTGTTAATACTTCTATAAATAATGATACAAATACTACTTTATATTTATCAACTGATTGCATTATAGTTAAAGTAACTGTATACAAACTAGATGTTAATCCATTAAAGATAAATATAGTAAATACTTCTGCGGCAAGTCCATGATTACCATAGAATATTTCCCATACTGGTTTCGCTAAAAAGGATAAGCCTAATGTCATAGGAATAGCTAAATATAAAAGCATTTCATATGAATCATTAATATATTTAGTAACTGTTTTATGATCTTTTCTAACATAACTATCAGTAATATTTGGAAGTAGACTTACTACTAAACCTGTAGCGATTGCACTTACTATCATACATAGTTTACTACCCCATGTTGTTAATGCACTCATAACTGTTTCTGCATCAGTTATATTAAAATTACAATCATTTACTAGTATTTTTACTACAGTAAACATATTTATAAGCATACATGCATTACCTACTACATCTATCATTACAAATGGGAATGCATATTTAAATATCTTACCCCAAATCTCCTTAGTTTTAATCTTCTTTTCAGCTGGTTTTTCTTCTTCTTTTGGAATAAATTCCTCTTTATTCTTAACAATCTTATATTTTAAATAAAGATACGCAACTATACCTCCAACTGTTGCCCCAAAACACGCAACTGATACTGCACGAGTTACATTTCCTGTAAGCTTAAGCATTATATAACTTCCTACTACTACTACTATAACTCTAAATAATTGTTCAACTACCTGGCTTATTGATGGAGATGTAATATATTTATTTCCTTGTAAATATCCTCTAGAAATTGATAATGATGGTATTACAAGTAATGCTGTTGCGATTACTCTAATAACATATGTAATATCATTTATTGTATTTCCACCTTTAATATCACCTAGTATTAATCTTGCAATTGGCTTGGCAAATACTACTAATAAAACAAATATAACAAGTGCAAATGCTGTTATTGCTCTTTTACCTTGTTTGTATACTCTTTCTCTTGCATAGTAGTATCCTTTTGCGTTATATTCACTAACAAGTTTTGATATTGCTAATGGTATACCTACTGTAGAAATAGATAAAAATGTAGAATATATAGTATATGCATAACCATATAATGCTCCTCCCTTTTCACCTATAATATTATAAAAAGGTATAACATATAAAATACCAATTACTTTAGTAAATATTATCGCAATAGTCGCGACCATCGCACCTTGCATAAAAGAATTCTTTTTCATATACACCTCTTATTTATACATAATTAATGCTGAAAAACAATATATCTGTTCTTCAGAAAACATAGCAATACTAACTTGATATTTAATATCAATAATATCTATATGTTCTTTTAAAAACTCATTAATCTTATCTTCTAAATCTTTTTCATGACTTTCATCAAATATTTTTACTTTCATATTATCACCATTAATATGATAACAATATATATAATACTATTTTGTCACATAATATACTTTATGTGCTTTTTTATCTTTTGTCTTGTACTTTACTAATAATTTTAGTTTACATTTAAAATCTTCTATATCCTTTTGATAATCTATATAACCAACAAGAATAATTCCACTTGGTTTCTTATCTTTTAAAAGATTTTCTTTATCATCAAAAATACCTATACTAGGAAAAATATCATTAGTTTGTTTATTATGAATAACTATTGCCTCTATATCACATAAATCTTCTTTAACATTATCTATTATAATTTGATATCTTACTTCATCATTTGTTAGTTTATCAAATCTAACTTCTACATCAAATGGTACATCCTTAGTAGTTTTATTTATACTTTTTAATTCTTGAATGTATTTTATATATTTTTCTTTTTCTTTTACTACTTTTTTATCTGTACAACCTGTTAATAATATAATAGATATTAATAATATAGTTATTAATTTTTTCATAATACTTCAGTTAAATAATTCTCCACAATATTCTTTATAACAACAGGAGCATTTTCTTCATATACTTCCGTTTGTTCTTCATAATTATTATTAGACATAGGTCTATCAGTAATACCTTTAATTATAGTTATATCAACATTATTCATTTTACAAACCTTTGCAATGGCATATCCCTCTGTATCAGATGCAACCATATCAGTTTCCTTTGCCATTAAATAATCTTTATTAGTTATTAATGATTTATCACTAGTACCAAGTAATCCATCAAAATACTTCATAGTAACATTAACTTTATTTAATTTTAATAAATTACTTTCTTTAATTAATGGTTCTATTTCTCTAATTGTCACATCATATTCACCTACTAAAGTAGGTATAAATACATCCTGATAATCTATATAATCACATACTGCTGTTGCAGTACCAACATGAATTATTTTCTTAAAATTAAATTTATCTATCATATATTGAACTGCAGATGAAGATAGTATTTTTCTTCCAAGGCATCTAAATAATATTATATCTTTATCATATATTGTAGTTCTATAATACTCTCCATATATGAATTTTTCAGTCAAACTACTATCTATATCATATACTTTTAATAATGAATCCCAATCAATTTTTGATGTTACTAATACTCCAATCATACGCTTTCCTCACTATATCTAGATTTATATAAATCATCATCTTCTAATATTTCAACTTCTTCTTCAATTTCAGGTAATTCATCTATATTAGATAAATTGAAATAATCTAAGAAAAATGGTGTTGTTTTATATAAGTTAGGTCTTCCTGGAAGATCACTCTTTCCAGTATTCTCTATTAATCCTTTCGCAATTAAATTACGAATCATTTGTGAAGAATTAATTCCCCTAATCTCATCTATTTGTACTCTTGTTATTGGTTCATTATACGCAATTATCGCAAGTGTCTCTAGTGCTGCTTCACTTAAGTTATTACTTGTTTCAATAGTTAATTTCTTTAAATATTCTATTTCACTTTCTTTTGTAGCTAATTTATAACTATTTCCTAGTAGTTTTAATTCAATACCAGAATCATCTTTTTTATATTTTTCATTAAGTTTATCTAATTCTTTTAAAACTGTATCAGCATCTTTTTCTAAAATGTTAGTTAGTTCTTCTAAACTTAACCCTTCACTACCTACTGCGAATAATAATGCTTCAATAGTACTACTCATTATTTACACCTTCTTTTTTATTTATAACAATGTTGTTAAAATTATTTTCTTGAACTATTTCAATTTCTCCAAACTTAGCCATTTCTAATATTGTTAAAAATGTTACTACTACATATTCTCTTGTTCTTACCTTAAATAAATCAAAGAATGATACTTTTTTCTTTTTACTAAGAATACTTCTTATCTCTATAGTTCTATCTTGAACAGTAACTTCTCTCTTAGTTATTTTAGTTGAAATTGGTTTTTCTAACTCTTTTCTTTCTAAGAATTTAGATAAAGCATCTACTAAATCATCTAATGTAACTGTCCCATCATTTTCTATATAATGATCACTATATTCATTATAATTAATTGGATCTTTTGTAAAAATATCTTTTCTTTCTTTTTCTAATTCTTTAAATGACGAAATCATTTCTTTATATTTTTGATATTCAATTAACTTATTAACTAATTCTTCTCTAGGATCTTCTTCCTCTTCTTCATCATTTTTAGGAAGTAACATTCTAGATTTTAACTCCACTAGTTCTGATGCCATAACTAAGTATTCAGACGCAACAGTTAAATTCATTTCCTTTTGTCTATTAATAAAATCTACATATTGCTTAGTTATTTCCTCTATTTTAATATCATAAATATCCATTTTAGATGTCTTTATCAAATGTAAAAGTAAGTCTAATGGTCCTTCAAAATCGTTAATTATAAAATTTGTTCCCATTTTTCCACCTACCTTAACATATACATTATATCATATTTTTCTTGATAAATATACGTTTATGACATATAATTTAATTATGAAAAGATTTAATATGATTGACGAAAACTTTATTTGTGAAAATTGTAATAGTTCTGTGAAAAAATTAGGATATACCGCAAGAGATCATTGTCCTAATTGTTTATATTCTAAACATGTTGATATTAATCCTGGTGATAGATCTAACGAATGTAAAGGATTATTAAAACCAATTGGTATCGAAAAATATAAAGATTCTTATAAAATTATTTATGAATGTACTAAATGCCATGAAAGACATAAAAATATAATGGCTACAGATGATAACTTTGATTTAATCATAGAACTATCAAAAAATGAAGTTAAGAAAAAAAGATAAAAAAACACTATAATTGAATTTTTGTATAAATTACAAAACAATAAATAATCTCTATTTAAGAGATTTTTTATTTTTGCTCTTAGTTCCTTTACAAAAATAGTATTTTAGTGATTTGAAAACAATTTTTTATTATGTTATCATGTACTTCCTATAGGAGGTTTTAGTATGAAAAATGAAATAGTTTTATTAGATGAAGAGGAGATAAAATCTAAGATATATAACATAAGAGGTAAAGAAGTAATGCTTGATAGTGATCTAGCAAAATTATACAAATGTAAAAATGGAACTAAAGATATAAATAAGGCAGTTAAAAGAAATATTAATAAATTCCCAGATGATTTTTATTTTCAATTAACTGAAGTAGAATGTTTAAGGTTCCAAAATGGAACCTTAAACAAAAGTGGAAATCTAAGAGGGCAACACATTAAATATTTACCCCACGTCTTTACTGAAGAAGGTGTTGCAATGCTTTCTTCAGTTCTAAAAACTAATATTGCTAATGAAGTATCAGTTAAGATTATGAGAGCGTTTGTTTCTATGAGACATCTACTTATGACTAACCTAGGCTATCATAAAGAATTATCTATTATTCAAAATAAAGTACTAGAACATGACTATAAATTATTAGAATATGATGAAAAAATCAATAATATTATAGATAGTTTTAGTACTGATGATATAATGAAAGAAAAATTAATATTTAAAGGTTCTTTTTATGATGCTTATTCTCTTTTATTAGATATATTTAATAGCGCTAAAAAAGAAATACTAATTATTGATAATTATATAGATAACAAAGTATTAAATATGATTAGTAAATTACATATTAAAGTAATCATTGTTAGTTCTAATATGAATAATGAATTAATTAATAAGTATCAAAAGCAGTATGATAATTTAACCATAATTAATAATGATTCTTTTCATGACAGATTTATTATTATAGATAATGAAACTGGTTATCATATAGGTTCTTCTATTAAAGATATTGGTAAAAAGATTTCTTATATAGATACCATTGATAAGAAATGGATTGATGCCATATTAGAAGAAATAAAAAAACAACTCATAAAGAGTTATTTTTTACTTGTTTTTTTAGTTGTAGTTTTCTTCTTAGCTGGTTTACTTACTTTTTTTGGTTCTTCTTTCTCTACTTTTACTTCGTTTACCTTTTTAGATGTAGATTTGCTTGTATTTAATTTAGAAAATCTCATAAATAAAACAATACCTAATAATATTACTAATAATACTAAAGCGATTATACTTGTAACATCAAATCCTTTAACACCTATTGTAACAACTACTAATAAAGATACAAATAGTATTAAGAAGAACTTCCAAATATATTTAATCCATTCTTTATATCTAGTATCAGTATATCTTAATCCTAATAGTAATAATATACTTGTTGGAGATATTAATAAGAATGTATTATA
Source organism: uncultured Muribaculaceae bacterium (assembly GCA_964548815.1). Lineage (GTDB taxonomy): Bacteria > Bacillota_I > Bacilli_A > RF39 > UBA660 > RUG13038. The sequence goes on along the minus strand of CAZJSD010000010.1, from coordinate 14,258 downwards.
CATTGCTTGGAATAATACTGCGATTAGGTTTTGATAATTCTTAGCTGTTGTATTTAGTATAGCTGTTAATGTGAATTGAGTAGCATATCCATAATCTGGATAGAAGAATGCTGCTAAAATTGAAGTAATTGTTCCTGTAAATAAATTAACAACCTTATTTGTTAATCCTAAAACTATAGTATAGAAAATACCTGAAGAATAAACATTTACTAATACAATATTAGCTAATACTACTATTAATGCATATGGGAATGCTTTCTTTAATCCTTTTGCAAAGCTTTCAAAGAAACCATTTATACCTATTTTATAAATTAATGCAATTAATACACTTACAAAAGTAAATAATACAGCTGCATTAAATGGTTGCCATGTCCCAAATGCAACTACTGACTTACCTACTAAAGCATCAAATACTGATACTTTTGCAATTTGTGCTTTTCTAATTGATTCTAAGAATGTATCGAATCCTTTAAATCCAAAATAACCATTCCAGTTAACAAATCCTAATATTAATAGAACTACTAAAGTCCACATAATTACATGAAGTGGTATTAATTTACTTTCATGTTCTTTCTTTAAATCACTTGTATTAGCTGGTGCGCTACCAAATACTAGAATAAATCCTACTAAACATACTAATCCTACTAAAGCAACTAATACATTTGACATTACATTATCTTTTACTGTTAAACTTAACATTTGGTTAGTATAATAAGTAAATATTGATCCTGCATTGCCCATTAAGATAGCACCTATTGTAGAAGCAATAGCAGTTTCTTTACTATATCCTAACTTTTTTACTACAGAGATAAGAAATGGTACGAAGATTAACATTGAATACATTTCACCAGTGAACATTGTAGCAAGTCCTAATCCAAATATTATTAAAACAATGCATAACCCTTTATTCTTATTGTATCTAGCTGCTACATTATTAACTAATACTTCATATTTACCAGTCTTATAAAGAACAGCATAAAATGCACCAATTATTAGTACATAAATAAATGTTGTTAAGAATGCACTTAACGATGTAATACCATTAGAAAATATATCTGCAAATGGTATTGGCATTTGTGTTCCTTTTGCTACTGAACCATAATTCATTGTAGTTCCAGGAATAATATAACTTAATACTACAGTTACTAAAATAGCTATAGTTAAAATTTTAAAAATATTATACTTTTTCATCTAATTCCTCCCTCATATTTTTAAATTGTGTCAATTATGTTCACTTCTATCTCCTTATATGAATTATAGCACAAAAATATAACAAAAAAAAGTGATTTACGTAAAATCACCTTTATTTTGTTAATTTCTTTCAATAGGTTTCATAGTTGGGAATAAAATTGCATCTCTTAATGTTTCAAGATTAAACGCAATCATCATTAATCTATCTATACCGAAACCTAAACCAGATATTGGTGGCATACCTTGTTCCATAGCAAGTAAATAATCTTCATCTAAATCCATAGTTTCATCATCACCTGCTTCTTTTTGTACAAGTTGATCTTCAAATGTTTCTCTTTGAATAGTTGGATCTACTAACTCTGAATATGCATTACATATTTCTGCCCCCATAACAACAACTTGGAAACAATCTACTGCTTTACTATCATTATCATTTCTTCTAGCAAGTGGTTTTAATGATGCTGGATAGTTATACATAACTACAGGACCAATTATATTCGCTCTTAATAATTTCTTATATAAGAAGTCTGTTAACTGAGGAATAGACTTATATTCTTCCATATCTTTTAAACTGAAGAATCCTTTTTCTACCAATTTATTCTTATATTCATTAATATCAGTTTCATTTAAGAAATCAAATCCTAATATTTCATTCATCTTTTCTATATAATTAATTCTTTCCCAATCTTTACCAAAGTCAAGTGTATTTCCTTGATATTCTACTACTGAAGAACCTGTTAAGAATTCCATACTTTCTTTCATTAAATCTTGGAAAAATTTTATATTGTCTTCAAAATCCCAATAAGCAGCATACCATTCTATTTGGGTAAATTCTGGATTATGTTGTGGATCCATACCTTCATTTCTAAAACATTTAGCAACTTCATATACTCTATCAAATCCACCAGCGATGCATTCCTTTAAATAACATTCTGGTGCGATTCTTAAATTACAATCTAAATCAAGTGCATTATAGTGAGTATAGAATGGTTTAGCAGATGCTCCTGAAACAGAAGTTTGAACAATTGGTGTTTCTACTTCTAAGAAACCATATCTATTTAAAAATTCTCTTACAAAGAAATAGTATTTACTTCTACCAATAAAAATCTTTCTTGATTCTTCGTTCATCATTAAATCAACATAACGTTCTCTATATTTAGCTTCAACATCAGTTAATCCATGGAATTTTTCAGGAAGTGGTCTTAATGATTTCCCTAAGAATTCAAATTTTTCTACTCTTAATGTTTTTTCACCAGTTTGGGTAGTAAATATTTCACCTTCTGCTCCTATAAAATCTCCACCATCTATTAACTTCTTAAAGAATTCATATCTTTCTTCACCTAATAAATCTACTCTAAATTCTAATTGGAAAGCATCTTCTATATTTCTAATTTTAACAAAAGATAATTTACCCATTTTTCTAGCAAATGCTATTCTTCCACACACTTTAACACCTTTTGTTCCGTCTTCTAGTTCTTTTGCTTCAGTTAAAGTATGTGTTCTTTCATACTTTGCAGGATATGGATTACATACCTTTTTAATTTCTTCTAATTTTTCCCTTCTAATAACTTCTTGTTCACTTAATACTCTCATAGTTTTCACCTCTAAACGTAAGTAATTATAACATATTTTATAATGTTTTCCTATATTCTTCTAATATTTTTATTAATTCTTCCTTTGTTTTACACATAAATATACTTTGTTTTATTTTAGTACTTCCAGGAATCCCTTTTATATAATTTGCCGCAATTGTTCTCATTTCAAGAACTGCGACTTTTTCATTCTTTATTTCTAGTAAGTAATTTAAATGTTTTATAGCTAAATCTATTTTATCAATATTAGATACTGGTTCAAGTAATTCACCAGTCTTAAAATAATGATTTACTTCTTTAAAAATAAATGGATTAGAAAGAGCTGCTCTACCTATCATAACTGCATCACAACCAGTTTCATCTATCATTCTTTTAGCATCTTCTGCTGATTTTATATCACCATTACCTATTACAGGAATATTAACTGTTTCTTTAACCTTTTTAATAATAGACCAATCAGCATTACCAGTATAACCTTGCGCCCTAGTTCTTGGATGAATAGTAATTGCAGATGCTCCTGCTTCTTCTATAACTTTAGCTACTTCTACAGCATTAATAGATTTAGAATCCCAACCACTTCTTATTTTAACTGTTACTGGTACATCTACTGTTTTTACTACTGCAGATACTATTTCTTTTATCTTTTCAGGATTTTTTAATAATGCTGACCCAGCTTGTGATTTAACTGCTACTTTAGGAACAGGACATCCCATATTGATATCTATAATATCTGGTTTCATTATCTCCATAACTTTTTTAGCAGCGACTACAAAACTATCTACATCACTACCAAATATTTGTTGTGCAATTGGTCTTTCTTCAGGAGTCATAGTAAGCATATTTAATGTTTTTTTATCACCATAAAAAAGTGCTTTATCAGATACCATTTCTGCAAATACTAAACCTGCACCTAATTCTCTTGCTATTCTTCTAAATGCACTATTACAAAAACCAGCCATTGGAGCTAAACAAATATTATTTTCAAGTTTTATATTTCCAATTTTAAACATTAAATCACCACCAATATATTAACACAAAAGAAAAAAAATAACTAGATAAACTAGTTATTTAGTATTATACTATTTTACTCTTCTTACAAAAGGTTTTAACCAACCATTGTAATAAACTTTATATATTCTCTTTTCCTCAACGGTATTATCATCCCATTTACGGTATTCAAATATTATTTCTGTTGTTCCAGGTTTTATTGCTTTAAAAATATAATATTTATCAAAACCACTATTAAAGCAACCCTTGCAAATAGATTTACTCTCATTTTTCACAAATTCAACATTATCATTTGAGATACTATACTTCCACTCATAGGGAAGAACACCTTTCAAACGAATTTTAAACTTATCAGAATCCTTTCCAAAATTTACTAGTATAAATGCTATTAGTAATACTGTTACAACACATACAACACTTATTAATAGTATTTTCTTTTTCATATTATTCACCTAATACATACGGATTAAATTGAGAACCGTTTCCTTTTACATAAGTTAAGTTATTTCTTAATACTATTATAGGGAATACTTTAACAGTACCTCTATCACCAATTGCTTCTATATTTCCGCTTCCAACATTATATAATTTATATCCTTCATTTGTATTAACTACTACAATATCATCTATACTTAACATATGACTCTTTTCAATATCAGTATCTGTTAAACTAATTACATTACTAACTAAACTTCTATCTAAAGAATTAAATACATTTTTTAAAGCTGAATCAATTTTTCCGCTATCAGTAGTTCTTGTATCATTATTTGTAATATATATAGAACCTTGTTGATCCATTTTTAATATTCTATATGTATCATTATTAAATGAAATGTAATTATCTGAATCAAAATAACATACACTACTACATGATAACTTTTCTTTGAATAGAATATTAGTTATATATACATCTTCAATTTTATTGTTTCTGTATACTACTACTACTCTAGTATCATCAGAATATTCTTTTCCAGTTGCTGGATTAATCTCATCACCTGTTAAATATTTATTACTTACTAATTCTTTAATAGTATAAACATTTTCTGGTTTTAATGATCCAGCATTATCTGATGCCATTTTTCTTGCGGCATTTAACACTTCTGTATTTTGAAATTCTACACTTGAAACTGATGCTTTAACACTTGAAGATGTATTTACCTTACTTCCTCCCATACTTATAATAAACATTACAATTAATACTACAAACGCTACACTAGCTAAAACAATACATATTACTTTTTCTTTCTTATTCATATTTCCACCTACTTCACTGTATATATTAGTTTTCCTGAATAATTATAATAATTTCCATTAACCATAATATAATTACTCTTAATTGTTATTTCATCTGAACTAATTTTAATTGGTAATTCTTTACCAGTTGCTAAATTAACTAATAAACTATCACCAGAATATTTAGTTAGAATTATTGGATATTCATTAGTAAGATATTCTATTTCATCATAAATTGAATTAATTACTATCTTATCATCACTATTTATAAATCCATAACTCTTATTCTCATCTGCATAAATAAACAATTCTTTTTTATAATTATTTTTTAATAATTTAAACAAATCATCATCCAGAAAATCTAAATATATATAACTTAGTTTTATAACTTCCTTTCCCTTATTATTGATTATACCATAATTATTATCATTTGAAACTATCGCATATCCATTATTATTAAAATCTGTCACTTTATCGTAAACATTACTATTAATAACATTACCTTTTATATCTACATAATTATATTTTTCATCATATAACTTAACTGATAACATCTTATTATAAAATGTATTATTAACAGGTACATAGTCTTTAAATGATCCCTCAGTATTCTTTGACGATATTATATTATATACATCTTTATTTGAATCAAAATCATACGTTTTTTCTAATATTAATCCATCACCATAGAAGTATTCATTATTACTATTTTCATTTATTGGTTTTTGTGTCATTAGATTTATATATGATATTGTAGAATCATCATTAATACCAATAGCAATATCAGAACTAATATTATCTACTCTAATTCTTTTATATTTTGAAGACTTATACTTTATTTGATCATTTTTAATAACTATATAAGTACTGTTTTCTTCTAAGTTATCTGATTTAATATAAAATACATTATTCTTTAAAACATTTATATCACTTAATGTATAACTATATACCTCCTTACCTGACTCTAAATTTATTATTGTAGAAGAATCATTTACTTTAACTTTTGCATATCTTTCAGATAAAGGTAAATCTTCATCTACATCAGATATTTCAATATCTATATTCTTATCATCTACTTCATCAACTTTAAATGAATATACTTCTTTTCCATTTTTATTTAATATACCCATAGTTTCATCTCTAGTAAATAAATATATACCATTTTTAGCATAACTAATAGTATCATATTTAAATGAAGTTAAATCATCTAATTTAGGGTCTAATAATGCTTGTTTTAATCCGTCATTTGTTATTTTACTAGCAATATATCTATTTCCAAATAATCCTATGTAATAATAATTTCCAAATGGTACTTCAATTACACCTTTACCATTTAAAACTCCATATAAATTATTATTATTTTTAACTATTGAATAACCTTTATAAAAATCTGTACCATATACATATTTTGGTCTAGTTATTATTGTTCCTTCATTATCAATATAACCAATTTTATTATTTTCAACTATTTTTATTAAATTCATTGTATCTGCTTTACTATTATTTACAAATAAATACATTCCAAGTATAGATACAAATACAAACGCTACTATTGGTAATATGATTGATGTTCTTTTAAATGATACTTTTGCATTCCTTGCAGGAATATCTTTAATTCTATCATCTAATATTAAAATATTATTTTCAGTTACTTCAGGGACTATATTATTAGAAAATGGTATATCATCAAATGAACTATTTGACGTATTTGAAAATGGTATTTCTTCAAACTCATTTGAAGAAAATGGTATATCATCATAATCCTTCATATAATCCCTCCTATTCTTATATATTTTTTATTAGTAAACTATTCATCTAAATTATCTTCTAATTCTACTAATACTTCTCTTGGTTTTGAACCTTGTTGTGGCCCTACTATACCTCTTTCTTCTAATAAATCTATTAATCTAGCTGCTCTATTATATCCAATTTTGAATTTTCTTTGTAATAGTGATGCGGATGCCTTTTTAGTTTGAACAACAAACTCTACTACTTGTCCATATAATTGATCATCATTATCTACATCATTAGGATCTATATCTTCATGTGTACTACCACCACTACTAGCTGAATCTAAACTAAATCTTTCATCATAAACTGCTTTTTGTTGTTTACATACAAAATCTACTAATCTAATAATCTCTTCTTCTGATACAAATGCACCCTGTATTCTTTGTGGAATTGATTCTCCCATTGGTAAGAATAACATATCACCTTTACCAAGTAATTTTTCTGCACCACCCATATCAAGAATTGTTCTACTATCTATTTGAGATGATACTGCAAATGATATTCTTGATGGAATATTTGCTTTAATAACACCTGTAATAACATTTGTTGATGGTCTTTGAGTCGCAACTATTAAATGTATTCCTGCTGCTCTTGCCATTTGTGTTATTCTTAAAATTGAATCTTCAACTTCGTTTTTAGCAACGACCATAAGGTCTGCAAGTTCATCGATTATTACTACTATATATGGTAATAATGGTAATCTAGATTCTTCAGGTAAATTCTTATTTTTCTTTTCTAGATATGCATTATATCCTTCAATATTCTTTGTTTTTGAATCCTCAAATTTATCATATCTATCCATCATTTCCGCAACTACTTTTTGTAAAGCTATACTTGCCTTTCTTGGATCTGTAACAACTGGTTGTAATAGATGTGGAATACCATTATACATAGATAATTCAACTTTTTTTGGATCAACCATTATTAATTTTACTTCATCAGGTCTTGCTCTCATAAGAATTGAAGCAAGTATACAGTTAATACAAACTGATTTACCTGAACCAGTAGCACCTGCAACTAATAAATGTGGTGTTTTATTAATCTCGCAATATCTTGGAGTACCCATTATATCCTTTCCTAGTGCTACCATTAATTTATTACTTTGTTTTTCTTTAGGAAAACTTGTAATAATTTCTCTAAAACCAACTGCGCTATTAACTTTATTTGGTATTTCAATACCTACTGTATTCTTTCCAGGAATTGGTGCTTGTATTCTAACATCTTTAGCAGCTAATGCTAAAGCTATTTCACTATGAATACTTGTTATTTTACTTGTTCTAGTACCTGATTTAATTTCTAATTCATATTGAGTTACAGAAGGACCAACATGTACTTCTCTAACTTTTGCATATACTTCAAAATCTTTTAATACTTGTTCTAATATACCAATATTCTTCTTTATTTCAATTTCGTTTTCTTTTTGATTTTTCTTCTTTAATTGATCTAATAAAGCAATGCTTGGTAATTCATAATTTGCATATAAATTAGTTGCTGGAGCATTTTTATAACTCTCTCTAACTGCTTCTTCATATTCTTTTTCAACTTGTTTTGAATTAGTAAGTTCACTTAATGATGATACAACTACTTTTTTATCTTCCATAGATTCTTGCGGAATATCATCTTCGTCATAGTCATCCTCGTCTTCATCATCATCTTCTTCATTTCTTCTTTCTTCAATCTTTTCTTTAATATTACTAAAAATTGATGAAATTGATATATTTGAGAATAAGAATAAACCTGTAAACATTATTACACTGATAATTATTATACTTCCTACATTACCAAGTAATACATAAAAAATTGATACAAATAACGCTCCTAAAATACCTCCACCAGGGAAATTTGTTTTTGCATTAATACATTTAGTAAATTCATCTACTGTCTCTTTTAATGTACCACCTATAGTTGGATTATCACTTAAATAGTTTAAATGCGCTAAAGCAAGTAATCCAATTAAAAATATAAATAAACCTATCATTCTCGCACTTAAAAATTTAGGATTCTCTCTTTTTATTAATATATATACACCAAAAATAATTAACAACGCTAAAAATACAAAATCAAAGGTACCCATTAAAAACATAGCAAAACCTTTAAATACTGTACCTAAAATATTTGCTTTATAACCTAGAAATCCTATTATACCAATGACTATTAATAAGATACCCTTTATCTCTATTGGGAATGTTCTAGATGACTCGTATGATTTTTTCTTCTTCTTAGCCAAAAGTATCACCTCTACTATCATATTAATTATACCATTTTATAAGAAAAATAAAAACACTTTTATAAAAAAGTGTTTAAATTTCGTTAATTATTGTAATGATCATAGGTTTACATTCTGTTTCAGAGAATAAGAACTTACCTAACTCATCTCTTATTTCTGTTTTTATCTTATTAAAATCAATATAATTATTAGAAATATTACTATTAATTATCTCTTCTGATATATTCTTTATTTCTTCAATAAATTCAGCATTTTCCTTAACATATATAAAGCCTCTTGTTATTATTTCTGGTCCAGCCATAATTGCTTTTGTCTTTTTATTTAAAGTACACGCAACAATAACAATACCATTTTCACTTAATAGTTCTCTATCTTTTAATACTAATTCTCCAATATCTTTTGTAGTATTTCCATCTATCAATAAAGTGTCAATTGGAACTTTAGATGATTCATCTGTTAATTTACCTTTTTCAAAAGTTACTATATCTCCATTTTCTTTTAATATTATATTTTCTTTTTTCATTCCCATACTAAATGCAATATCAGCATTCGCAACTTGATGACGAAATTCACCATTAACTGGAAAATAATACTTTGGATTCATTAAGTTAATCATAAGCATTAAATCTTCAATTGATGCGTGATTAAGTAAGTGTTTTTTAGATGATAAACTAATAGTTTTAGCACCCATTTTAGCAATTTCATCACTTAATTTAACCGCAATTGTTTCACTATTTGTTGATACTGGATCTAAATAAAATACAGTATCACTTGGCATTATTTTTATATATTTATCATATCCATTTACTATTCTTTCTAGATTAGAAAATGGTTTTTCATTCTCATTAGATATAAGAATTACTGCATCTTTATCATCAATATTATTAAGACTTCCAATTCTAGATTTATCAAACTTTACATATTCATTGTCAACTACATAATTAATTAGTTCTTGTAATCTTTTTCCCATTATTACTACTCTTCTTTGAGTAGACATTATTTCTGTAAGTAATTCTTGAATTCTACTAATATGGGCAGAAAATACCGTAACAATTACTCTTCCTTCGTTATGCATTAAAATATCTCTTGCAGTAGAAGCAATTCTATTATCAGGAGCAGTATATCCTTGTCTATCAGCATATACACTCTCACTCATTAAACATAATACTTTTTGTTTTCCTATATACGCAAGTTTTCCAATATCTGTTTGATAAGCTCCTTGCATAGAAGAATCAAAAACAAAATGACCAGTATATACAATCGCACCATCTTCTGTATTTAATACATAACCTACATTATCTGGGATTGAATGCGTTAATCTAATTGGAAATATACTATTTTTTCCAAAATTAATCTTCTTATGTGGTTCTATTTCATGTAAATTATTAAACTCTATTCCTAAGTCCTCAAAGTCTCTCTTTAATACATCACATGTAAATTTACAAGAATATATATCAATATCTTTTATTTCTCTAACTATGTCACAAACAGCACCCATTGCTTTCTTATGACCATGTGTTATAAATAATCCTTTTATTCTTTTTTTATTTTCTTTTATAAATGAAAAATCTGGAATAATATAATCAATACCAAGCATTTTTTCATTCGCATATTTTAAACCCGCATCAAAAATAAATATATCTTTGTCAACATCAACAACATACATATTTTTTCCATCTTCATTTAGTCCACCAAGACCAAATATTTTTATTTTACTCATTTTTCTCTCCTTTCTTATAAATATATAAAAGAACTAACGCACTACAATTATAACAAAAAAAAGTAAATTTTTAAAGTATTACCCTTAAAAATTTACATTTGTTTATTTTAATACCTTTTTTCTAATTATTTCATGTTCAAAATATTGTTCTTGAAATTCTACTAATGCCTCTATTTGTTCTTCAGTATATCCCTTTCCTTCAGGTACTACTATTAATTTATCATCATTATCATTAGTTCTATGTATAATAGCAATGCATTTACCTTCAAATTCATCAATAGGCTCAAATACACCTAAAACATATACATCCAATTCTTTACCATCACCACTAATAGTTCCAGGTACATATCCATAATTTAATGGATATATATGTTTTGGATATTTTTCAGAGTGTTTTGCACCTAACGGTCTATCTATTACTACTTTTACTATTTTATCTAAATAGTCTTTATTATCCATATTATTCTCCTTTTATCCACAAATAAGTTCCATCTTGATTTTCTGGTTTATACTTCATACCACATTTAATATAAAAATCTCTATTACCATTTGTAGGAGATGCTTCTAACTGAAATAATTCTCCATCTTTTAAATTATCTTTTACCATTTTAATTAAACTAGTTACAACTATTTTACCAAATCCTTTTTTTTGATAGTTTGGATTTACTAAAACATCCGATAATAATCCTTTACATGAATAATCAGATATTATTCTACCTACCGCAATTATATCATCTTCATTTTTAATAGTAATTTTATATTCGGTATGTTCTAATCCTTTATCAAGTTGTTCTTTTGATATTTCTTTCCAACCTAATATTTTTCTTAAATAGTATAAATCATTAGATGTTAAATTATAATCAATTTTATAATCCATATTAGCCTCTATTATTAATTGATAGAATTTTTCTTTTTCTAACTATAACATCTTCTCTACCTGGACCAGTACCTATAAATTCTACTGGAGTATCAGTTAATTCTTCAACTCTTTCAACATATTTTTTGGCGTTATCTGGTAATTTTTCATAATCTTGACAACCCTCTATATTAAAATTACCTTCAAAGGATTCATATATTGGTTTTGCTTTATTTAAAAAATCTAAATTAGAACTAAAATATTCCTCTTTTTCACCATCAATGTCATAAGCAGTACATAATTTTATTTCATTTAATTTACCTACTGTATCTAAATGATTCATAGCTAAACCTGTAATACCATTTAATCTAATTGCGTAATTTAACGCAACTAAATCAAGCCATCCGCATCTTCTTGGTCTTTTAGTAGTTGTACCATATTCATGACCTAATTCTCTTATTTTATCTCCAATTTCATCCTTTAATTCTGTAACATAAGGTCCTTCACCTACTCTTGATGAATAAGCCTTTATTACTCCATATACATTATCTATATATCTTGAACCTATTCCTGAACCAGTAGATACTCCACCTATAGTAGGATTAGAACTTGTTACATATGGATATGTACCAAAATCTATATCTAAAAGTGTTGCTTGAGCACCTTCACATACTATAAATTCTTTATCTTTAATTGCTTTATGAAGCATTTTTGTTGTATCACATATATAAGGTCTTAAATATTCTGCATATTCCTTATATTCGTTATATATTTTTTTATAATCTAAATAATCCCAATCATATCCAAAACCTTGAAGAACTCTCTTTTTGTTTATTACATTTTCCTTTAATAATTGATAAAAGTTTTCACTAATTAAGTCTTCCATTCTTATTCCTGATCTCTGATATTTATCTTCATAAGCTGGACCTATTCCTCTTTTTGTTGTTCCTATTTTTCTATCTTCAGATCTAAAAGTTTCTTGTAATTCATCAAATAAAATATGATAAGGAAATATAACATGAGCTTTATCACTTATGTATAAATTTGAACAGTCATATCCATTTTCTTTTAAATTTTCAATTTCTTCAATTAATACTTTTGGATTAATAACTACTCCATTACCTAATATTGCCTTTGTATCCTTATTTAATATACCACTAGGTATTAAATGAAACGCAAACTTCTTTCCATCTACTTCTATTGAATGGCCAGCATTATTTCCACCTGAAAACCTAACTGAATATTTTGCGTCTTTAGATAAATAATCTATTACTTTCCCCTTTCCTTCATCACCATAAAATGCACCTAAAACTACATCTACCATAATTACCTCCCTATAAAAATCATATCATATATTTAATCATTATTCCATATTTAATTTTATATTCTTTTTCTCACTCTCAATAACATCTATAAATTCTTTTTCACATGGTATAGTTAATCTAAACTCAGATGAAAAAATTGTTTTGTTATCTTCAGGTAATGTATATTTTACAACAGTCTCATTTTTATCTGTTGAAAGAAGTATTCCAATTGTTTTGTTTTCTTCATTTGTTTTAATTTCTCTATCATAGTAATTAACATACATTTGCATCTGACCTATATCTTTATGAGAAACTTTACCCAACTTCAAATCTATAATCACAAAACAATTTAGTATTCTATTATAAAATACCAAATCAGGATAAAAATGATTATTATCTATAGTTATCCTTATCTGATTACCAACGTATGTAAACCCTTTACCCAGTTCCAATAAGAACTCTTTTAAATGTTCTAATATATTCTTTTCTAAATCTGTTTCTAAATAACTTGTATTTTCTTTAATATCTAAGAATTCTAATACAAACGGGTCTTTAATAATATCTTTATTTTCATAAATACCATGACCTTTTATAGACATTTCTAATACTTTAGATTTATCTTTTGACACTACAATTCTTTCATATAAAAGAGTTGTTCTTTGCCTTTGAAGTTCACGTACACCCCATTTTGAATTTATACATTCTTTCATATAAAAACATCTTTTATTCACATCTTTTATTTTAATTAATTCATAATAATGAGATATACTCAATTCGCTCGACAGTGTTGAGCGAATTGGAAAACTTAGATAAAATTGTCTCATTCTTCTTAAATTTTGAATAGAAAATCCTTTACCAAATTTTTCTGTTAATCTTTTAGAAGTTCCTTGAATCAATAAATCTCCATATTTTGCTCTTTTATTTCCTTCTTGTTTTTCAAAAATCATTTTTCCAATATTCCAATGTAAATTAATAATTTCATTGTTAACAACTTTATATGCATTATATCTACTTTGTTCAACCAATGTTCTTATATCATCATATAGAGTATTAATATCATCTTTATTTATTATCTCACTCATATAAATCTCCTTTCAAAAGGAAGTTATAACACATAAAAATTACCATTGCAAATCACTAAAACTTAATTTTTAAATCCAAATTATAAACAAAAATAAATAATCTCTAAACTAGAAATTATTTATTATTATATTTATTTTTCAAAAATTTATTTTTTGTGTTTTTTCAAAAAAAAAGGAAGTTAAAACTTCCTTATTAATATGGTTCTATAATATTTGATGGGGATAAAATATTCTCATCATTTTTTATTAAATAA
>CAZJSD010000009.1:0-33014 GCA_964548815.1 uncultured Muribaculaceae bacterium | reverse complement strand
TATCATTCTTTATCATTTGTTTTAGGGCTTTCCCCCATCATTTGACAAAGAACCTAATATTATTATTCTGTTGGATAAGAATTATCAGATCCTCCACCGGAATCATCACCAGATCCTCCAGAGTCTCCTCCACCAGAATCATCACCAGATCCTCCACCAGAGTCTCCTCCGCCGGAATCATCACCAGATTCTCCACCAGAGTCTCCTCCACCAGATTCGCCACTAGGAATACAACTATCTGTATCTTCATCATATGTTTCATCAGAACCACAAGTTGATGATGTATCTTTTACGCAAGATCCAGAACCATTATCCTTATAACCCCATTTACATACACAGGTTTTTCCATCTGCACCAAGTTCTTTATTACCAGAACATGTATTAGTACTTGAATCATCTGAAGTTTCATCTCCTCCACTTGTTGATGCACTTGGATAAGATTTAACTCCACCCCATTCATCTTCACCTATTATTTCAGGTTCATAAGGTTTATCTATAGTAAAACTAAATGACTTTTTATATTTTTCTTCTTCCAATTCTAGATTAATTCTCATTGCTTGTTTTATTAAATCTAAACCATCCTCTGATGGAACAAATTCATATAGACCTGTACCAGCGACATGATCCATGATAATTCCTCCACCACCTCTTAAGAATGTTCTTTGCATGCTTATTACATCATTACTATCTGTCAATGAATCTGTAGATAATAATACTTTTTTAAATACATTATAGAATCCAAGGATTTGTTCTCTATCTAGGTTAGTATCCATACTCTTACTAATAGTGTCTAGTACGCTATAGAATTGATCAACTGATCTTATAGTTTTAGCTTTCTTTAGAATTGCTTTTAATACTAATTGTTGATTTTGACCTCTTATAAAGTCACTTCTTTCTCCTTCGTTCCATTCTTCTCCACATGTAGGATAGTATTTTCTATTTCTAGATAACGCTAATGCTCCTCTTCCGTTTAAGTGTTGCATACCTTTTTCAATAAATACTGCATTATAGAACGTTCTATTTTCATCAGTTTCACAGAAACTATATGGTACATCAACATCTATTCCGCCTAAGGCATCAACTAAGTTCATTAAACCTCTAAAGTTAACCTTTGCATAATAGTCTATGTCTAAATCTATAAAGTTTTCCACAGTACTTATCATGCATGAATCTCCACCTGATGCGGCATGTGTTATTTTACTCATTGCATTTCCGTAACAACTAATTGGAACATAAGTGTCTCTTGGAATACTAAATAATGTTGCATTTAATGTATTAGGATTAAATGTTACAACCATTATAGTATCTCCTAATGCTACTGCATCTTCAATATTTTCTTCTGGTGAATCAACACCTAATAATAATATTGTAAATGGTTCAGTTACCTTTTTACCTGTTGATTTAATTTTTGAAGATCCTTGTTTCTTCATATATTTAGAATACTTATCTAAAACTTTTGTTTCAGATTTAATATTCTTAAACTTATCAATATCTGAATACTTTTCAGCATATCCACCTGAAACAAAGGCCATCTCTACATCATTTGAATATAAACCATTTAACATAGTAATATAATCATCATATTTAACCAAATTAGATGAATCAATACCTTGTTTTTTAATAATCTTTTGCGCAAGTACATAACCTTCTGTATCATCTGTATCACTAATAATACCTATTTTTGCATCTTTAATTTTTTTAACAGTTGCTTCTTTATTTTCTTTTAAAGCAATTAAAGCTGTTGAATATTTTATCTTATCTTTATTTAAGTTATCAACTACATTTATACCTCTTGCAATTACATAACTTAAATACATTTCTCCTGCACCTAAAATAATTAGGAACAAAATAAATATTATATATTTATATTTTTTAGGTTGTACTTTTAAAGAGAAATTCTTCTTTATTACAAATAACATTAATAGTATTAATATACCTATTACTATATATCTTATTAATGTTTCAACACCTGTTAATTTTAATAGATTAAGAATAAAGTAAACTGTCGCAACTAAGAACATTCCTACAATTACGCTAGAAAATAAACCAATATTTCTATTTCTTCTTTTGAATTCTCTTTTTTCTTCTCGCGTATATTTATGTTTATCTCTTCTACTCATAGTTTCCTCCTTATTCTTCATCCATTTTGGCAATAGATAACTTATCGCCATCCTTTACTACTGTAACTACTGCTTTATCTTGAAATCCAGAACCATTTTTGTATTCCCATTCAAGTTTTATCTCATATGCATTTTCTTCGTTCTCGTTAGCAAAGTCTTGATGTTCAAATACACTTGATGGAACAACTGTATCAGTACTTACAACTTTTACTGAAGTAACTTCTGGCAAACTACTATTTCCATTTTTATTATCAATTGCGTTATTTACTTGTTTATATATACCATCTCTAGCATAATCTATAAAATCTGCTTTATAACTAGTATATACAAATTGAACTCCACCAACATCATTTTTACTACTCTTATTATCAAGAGTAAAGAAATCAATAACAAATAATTTACTTATAGCTTCTGCATACTTTTTATTATCTACTTCTTTTTTACTTAAAACTTTCTTTAATTCATTAAAATTAGTTTTAAATAATTTTGTATCATTTTCATTTACAACATAGTTAAAGTTCTTTATTTCATCTACCACTTTAGGAGCAGATGCAGTTTTTACTTTAAAGAATTTATTGTAAACAAAATATCCTCCAACAATTAATAAGACTATTATTAAGCATATTAATATTTTACTTCCAGCCTTCATTCTCTTTTTTGTTTTTCTATTCTTCTTACTCATTGATTTTCTCCTTCTATTCTATCTAATCTCTCATCATTATTCTCATTTTTAATTAAATCATATAGAATAATATCATTAGAAATTTCTAGTTTTTTAGATGATATTTCACTATTTTTAGTTATAGTATCTTTATCAATTACTGCATTTGGATTAATAACTTTATATTCATCTTTTTGACTATTATAATAAATATCATTTGTTACCCAGTTTCCATTAGGGAAAGGTACAACATTGTTTTCTAGACTCATAATATCATTACCTAATGCATATTTAGGTTTTAAACCAAGCATATTTGATAATGTAGGCATAACATCTATCATACCCATCGCTGTTTCTACTGTTTTATTGAACTTTTTATCTTTTGTCCATATTATTAATGGAACTGATCTATTTAATTCATAATCAAAATAATCTACTTCTTTATAATCAGGGTCTTCTTTATCTAATGTTTTATTATTTTCTTTATCGTAATTATTTAATCTAACATAATCATTCTTTGGTAATTTCGCATCATGATCACCATATATTACAACTACTGTATTATCAAGTAATCCTTCTTTATCTAACCCTTCAATTAAATCTCCTAACGCAGAATCTGCATAATGTACAGATTTAAAGTAATTACCTAATTTAGTACCTTCCATATATGGATAACTTACAGTTTTAGTTTCACCATTTTCTTCAACTTCTTCTTTTATATCTACATCAAATTCTCCATATTTATCAACTGCATCAAAAGGTGTATGATTACTAAGCATTATCAATGTTGCCATAAATTTTCCGTTTGTATCTTTTTCTTTCTTTAATATAGGTGTTAATTGTTTGAAGAATTCTTTATCCGATAAACCTAAACCAATAGTATTTTCTTCAGTTACTTTAAACGAATTTTTACTATAGAAAGTGTTATAGCCTAAAGACTTATGAAAATTATTTCTATTCCAGAACTCACCATTATTTGCATGGAATGAAAGAGTGTTATAACCTTTTGTATCTCTTAATAATTTTTGTAATGACTCATATTCTCTATTCCAATAACTTACCGCAACCGCACCATTTGTTACAGGTAATAGTGATGTTGAAAAACTAAACTCACTATCAGAACTAGTACCTGAACTTGCTTGTGCATAAAAATTACTAAAATAAATTCCTTCATCTTTTAATCTATTTAAATTTGGTGCGACTTCTTTTCCATTAAATGATTGTCTAACTGCGGCATTTTGTACACTTTCCGCATGTACAATAAGTACATTTCTACCTTCAAATATATTTGTATAATCATTTTTACTTAATTCAATAGTATTATTCTCATAGTATTCTCTAAATGTTTTCGCTGCATTATCATAACCAAAAAGTGTATTAAATTTAGCATCTAAACTTTTGAATAAATCATTCAACTGATATGTATATACACCAAACTTTGTTACTAAGAATTCTCTATTCCATTGTTTAGATAATCTACTGAATTCAACTGATGTAACTGTCATAAAGAATAATGCATAAACTACTACCGCAGATATTATAGTACCAGTAAATCTTTTCTTTCTATTTTCTTTTGGGCCTGCGAATTCATAGTATTTTGTCTTTTTTAAACGATGATGATAAATAAGCATAAATATTAATTGCCATAAAAATATAAAATCCTTAAACTGTAGAACATTTTTAATAACTGCATCTCCAACATCCACAACTGTTAGTGAAACAGCAATAAGTGAGAAGGATGCGAAAGACATATAATATGTGTAATATAGTGAATTTACAATACATATAAGTGTAAATATAAATGATATTATCATCAAGTAAGTAAATTGTTTTTTCGTTTTAAATAAGTAAACAAATGAACCAAACAATAGAATAATTGCTAAATCTGCAATTAAAGGTTTAATTGCAAAATAATTATGCACGGTAAAAAATCTAAGCAATGTACCATTGATTAAATTACTAACAACAAACGCAATAAATTGTCTATTTGTATTGGCATATTCCTTATAATTAAAATTAACTATTTTATTTTTAATTTTATTAAATTGTTTGGCAATTTTTTTCATATTATTACTCCTTATACACCATATAAAATTATAACATTTTTAAGAAAATAATTCCATCTATTTACTTAACTTTAATATTTTTTTAATATTTTTTATCCTCTAAGTAATTAATTATCATACCTATAACAAATATTTGCGCGATTATATACACCCATAACATTAATATAACTAAGTTAGATGCACTACCATAATAATCATTATAAGCGGCATAATGAGTTACATAAAAAGAATAAATAAAAGTTACTAATATCCATGCTAATGTAGTAAACAAAGATCCTTTATTTACACTCTTACTACTAATCTTTTTATTAGGAGTAAGTGTATAAATAATTTTTATTGTAAAGAAAATAACAAATAACGCTATTGGCCATCTTAATAAGTTAATATAAGTCAATATATTATTACTTATAAAACTCAGTTCTGGTATTTTCATTAATAATTCTAGTATTTTTCCACCTAATATTAATATTATTATTATAAATATAAATAATAGAATTAATAATATAGTTATAATTATTGATTTAATTATTTCTTGTATTACATTTCTTGGTTCCCCATAAATATTATTTGCAGCCATTATAATAGCTTTTGTTGCACGTGAAGCTAAATATAATGCTGATATAATCAAAATTATAATATTAAAATCTAATGCTTTTCCACTAAATAAAGGTAATACTAGTTTACTAGTACTTGCAGGCAAACTTAATGTTATAAACTCCGCAATTGTATCATATGATAAAGAAAAAGCCTTAGCAATTATACCGAATAATAGTATAACTGGAATAAATGATAACAACAAAAAGAAAGACAGATGTCCTGGTAAAACGGACATTACTGGCTTTCCCATTATAGTAAAGATTTCACCAAAAAAGTTTTTGTATTTATCTTTAATATTTTTCATGTGTTAATCACCTAATCTATTTATTTGTTTCTGCATTCATTTCTTTGTTTGTTTTTACCTCTAATACTGCTTCATTAATAGCGTCATCTATTGTTTTAATATCATCTAGAATCATGCTATAACCTAATGTTGCACCAAAATTATATGGAAGATTCTTAAATTCTTTATTTAATTTTCTCATATATGCTATTACTTTATTTTCCTCATAACCAATCATATATATTAAGAATTCATCACCATTAGTTCTAACTATATCGCTTTGTTCTAATTGGTTATTAATAAGTATATTAGCAGCATTTTTAAGAACTAAATCTCCTTCTGCATGACCATATACATCATTAATATGACCTATTTTATTTACATCTACAATTATTATTGATTGTGGATATATTTTGTTTTCTTGCCATTTTTCATAGTTTTTATTTAAATAATGTCTATTCTTTAATGATGTTAAACTATCTACATACTTTAATCTATCATTTTTATTAATCTTATTTTTATTATGTTTTATTCTTAAATATAATAAACTTATTATTAATAATATAAATAAACCTATTAAAATATATACAAATGTTAAATCTATCTTCTTACTATCTTTTTGTAATTTTACTTTAGCTCTTGCCATATATAAATCTTGTTGTAAATTTGATATGTAAAATTTAAATAATCCATTAAAAGCCTTATTCTTATTACTATTTAAGATAATAAAATTAAAATCTAAATCTTTTGCTCTATCATCATATATAACTTTATAATTATTTAGTTCACTATTTCTATAATTATCATATAAATTATAATCTAATACAACAATACTATCTTCATTCATTGCGTTAAATAATGAACTTGCTTTCTTATATGTCTTAACTTTCGCGCCATAATTTTTAGTTAAATAACCTGCTACCTTATTATCTACCATCATTACTTCTTTATCTTTTAAATTCTTTAAAGATTGTATAGAAGTAGTTACGTTGTTTATATGTGTTAATACAACTATTTTTTCAATATATGGTGAGAATGAATAATCATAATCATTAGTCAATCCATCAAAATCATAATAATTAAATGCTAAATCTACTTTACCATTATTAAGATTTTTAACCAAGTCATTAACTGAACCATATTCTTTAATTTTGAATGTTATATTCATACTCTTAGCAAAACCATCCATAATTTCACTATTATAACCTATAAATTCACTGTTAATTTTTGATTCATATGGTAAGTTTTTAACATAACCATAAGTATATTCTTTTCCTTCAAAATTTGCGATTGTCTCATCATCAACTTCTTTTTCTTCAAAATATAAAGTTAATAATCTCTTATTATATGATTTATTTAATTTATCTTTACTCCATCTTGTATAAAACTTTCTAAATATATTATTTAGAGTCTTATCATCGCCTTCTATTTTAAAAATATAATTACTTGATAATTCTGATATATTATGAACAATATAATAATTATTAGAAAAGATTTCATTTATATAAATAGTCTTTGGAATAATCGCATATAATATATCATTATTATTTAATGCACTAACAATAGCTTCTATATTGTTATATGAATTATACATTATTTGATCAGATTCTTCAAAAGCACTCTTAACTTTATTTAAATCTGATTCTAGAGTACCTATAGTTACACCTTTTAAATCAGAAACTCTTTTTACTTCTTCATTATCTTTACTTACTAAAACATAATTATCAGTATAAAATAATAATTGTGAGTCATTTAAAGAAGTATTATTTGTCATCTCAAAAGAATACTTAGATGAAGATGTTCCATTAGTTTTATATGGAACTTTATTAAATTGAATTTCTGTTTCTTCTGTAAAATCATTTAAGAAATCAAAGAATACTCCATCACCATCTTCACCAAAAATAGGTATATCATTAATAACAGATACATCTACAATATTTGATTTATTCTTTTCAATCCATCTTTTTTCAAGTAAAGAGAATACTCCTTCTTTATTATTTTTATTATTAATAATTGTTGCGAACATTATTATAACTGCAAGTAAAACTAATGGGATAACAATTAAAGTAACTCTCTTTTTATTAATATTTTTCTTTTTTTTCATAGTTTCACCCTACCAAACTATACCTTTTGATTTACTATTCTTATAACCCATTATAGGAAATTCTTTAACTTTTATATCTTCTGTAGTACCATCATCTTTTGTTATTGTTTGAGTAGTACCTTCCTCATCTTTTTTAGAAATCATATATTGGATATCATAAAAATTCTTAACTTCATCAGATATTACTTCTAATGTAGAATTTGCTATATTTCTAGCGTCATCTTTGCTAGTATCTTTATTAACATTAAAAATTACGTTAATGATTTTACCTTCTACGTCTATAGATGCAGTTGTAACCTTATCACTTTCTTTAACTTTTTTTACAATTTTTTCTTGTTCTGTTTTACCAAATTTAATTTTCTTAATTCCTTCTAATCTATTTCCATACTTAGAAGATCCACTTGGTAATACTAGTTTTATACCTAAAACAATTACAAATATAATTATTAATGCTGCTAGTATATATCCAATTTTCAATCTTTTTCTTTTTCTTTTTTTAACTACTTTTGTATTTTCACTCATATTTAACACCTCTAACTATTTATATATATAAATTATCACATTTATATCACTATATAATTATATCAAATATTCTATATTTTTTATATAGGTTTTTATCATTTTTTACATTTATACAAAAAAACAATAATCAAAATTGATTATTATTTTTGTCATCACTATGATGTATTATTAAGCTGCTGGAGTCAAAACCATCGTTGGTGCCATAGTAGGCGATTGTTGTTGTTCTTCCATGCTATTATTATTAGAATATGAACTAATCATATTATCTTGGGCTGTTTCTGAAACCTTAGTTGATCTTTGTGTTGGATCTGGTGCCTCAACTTTTTCTCCATTTTGACCAGGTTGCACATTTTTAATAACTACAACGTTTCCTGTTATAGAGTTTCCGCTTTGTTCTTGTATTTGTGGAGTCACATTAACTGGTGCTTGTGGTTCTACAATTGGTGTATTAACTGTATTATTAACTACTGGTTCAGTACTTTGACTTTCATTTAATAAAGAATCTATTGATTTAAATCCATTATTTTCATCTATAGTTTGTGGTTCTTGTACTTGTGCTGTAGCTGCTGGTTGAACTTCTGGATTTTGAACTATTGGTTCAACTGCTTGCTGCTCTATTGCAGGTGCTACAGATGCTTCTTCTACTGTAGCTGCTGGTTGAATTTCAGATTGTTGAGTTATTGGTTCAAACGCTTGTGGTTCTAATGTAGGCTCTCCTGCTGCCATAGCTGCTTGTGAACCTTCAGGAAGTACTGTTGGTTCATTTGTTTGTGATTCTAATATAGACGCTTCAGTTGCCTCTTCTACTGGGGCTGCTGGTTGAATTTCAGATTGTTGAGTTATTGGTTCAAACGCTTGTGGTTCTAATGCAGCTTCTTCAGGTTTTTCTACTGTTAAAGTCGGATTAACCGGAGGCTCATCAGGATTTGGAATATCAAGATTTGGAACTGGTTCTTCAGGTCCTAAATCAGGAGTTAAATCATTTGTTGGAATTGATGAATCAAGAACTGGTTCTACCTGTGGTTCTATTGCAGGTTCTTCAAGTGCTACTTGCTCTACTGGTTGAGTTTCAGAAACTGGTTCTTCAGGTTTTTGCATTGTTTCAGTAGGTAAAGTAACATGTAATTCACCTGGATTTTCCATTAGACTCTTAAAAGATCTTGCAACCTCTTTAATAGTTTCATCTATAGATTTTATGCTCATTTCCATACTATCTAATTTTTTTATTATTTCATCAGTATTATTTTCATTAGAAATATTATTTACTCCCATTAAAGACGGATTTTGAAATGTATTTGTTCCATCCATACTAAACACCACCTTTTCCTAATTCGGAAATTATATTTTTAACTTTTTCCCATTCTACTTCATCTGTAATTGAATCAAAATAATAAATACCATTTTCTACTCTTAATCTAGACGCATAATCCTTAATATTATTATTTTCATCCCTTTGATTAAACGTATATACTATATAATCACTATTCAAATCATTTACTCTAAAAATAGTTACTATTTCCGCAACTGCTTTCTGGCCTTGTGAATTAGTAATTGTTACTTTTCTATCCATACTAGACAGCCTCCCTTATTATATATAGAGTATATCATTTTTTTTTATATATTTCAATATTTTTTATAAAAAAAATTCTTACTCTGCTAAGTAAGAACCTTGATATAGTTTATCATCAGCTTGTAAACCTGTTATTAATACTACTTTATTCTTATTAGTAACATAATAATTCAATACATTTCGTTTATTTATTCTTTTTATTATATTACCTTTATCATTTAGTATTTTTGTGTAATTATCTCCCTCTATTATTACTAAACCATTTAAAGATTTATCGTTAAAAATATCCTCTTTATCTAATAATTCATAACTATATAATTTATTATCTTTCTTGTTACTAAATAATACTTTATCTTTATACTTATAAATAATAATATCTTTACTATAAGTTATAAAATCAGAATATAATTTATTAAAATTAGAATCATATACTTCATCATTAGAATAATAGTATACTTTTTTGTTAATATTAATCTTTTTAAATATATTTGTTGTTTTATTATCCAAGTTATATAAATAAAAATCTTTGTTTATACTTCCTATAGATACTTTAGAATTAATAATTATTTGCTTATCTAATTTCATTATTTGTTTATCATATTGATTTAATAAAATATATCCTTCTTTATTCTTAATAGATTTATAATCATTATCAAATATAACTATTTCTTTAAACTTAATATTAGTTTTAAAAACAACTTTATTCTTATTTATATTTACAATATAATTATTATCTTTTGTTTCTATTAAACAATGATGTTTATCTATTTTCTTAATACTATTCACATCACTATTTGTTACTTTTATAAATGACTTATCCTTATAATTTAATAGACCATAATAATTGTCTTTCTTTCTTATCGCAAATGCTTTATTATTTAGAATGATTCTATTATCAATAATATAATTATTATCTATTTCATTAGGTATACTCCCTATTTTTTTTCTTAAACCTATTTTATATAATTTATATATATTATTTTCATCCTTTATAAAAACATTCTTATCATGATGATAATAATAATCAAAACCTTTTCCTATTATCTTACCTAGTTTTGTAAAATAAGTATAATACTTATCATCTTTCTTTATAATTAAATACTCTGATAATTTATTCTTGTTTAATTCTTCTATAATATTTGTATTATCAAATAATACTTTTCCTTTTTTATCAACAAAATAATTATCATTAATATTTAAATATTTATTATCTAAGAAAGTTTTAATACCTTTTACATTATCAAAAATAACTTCATTATTATAATCTATTATTTTATTATCTACCTTTATTAAGAATTCATTTATTCCTTCAATATTATTACCTGTTTTAATTTCTTCATTGTCAGAATTATATAAATGATATTTTTCATCATGCGTAATATAGTACTTCTTCATTACTATTTCAATATCTAATTCTTTATCACTTTTAATTGAATATAATTTGTTACCATGTAAATCAAAAACTTCATATGAATATGTATCATCTTTTCTTAAAGTATATATATAATTTGATTCTTTATCAAAATATACTTTATCATATTTTTCTTTAACAATATTTTTAACTATTGATATTTTATTTGTTTCTTTACTATCATTTATATTTTTAATTACTAAAAAAAACATGATTAAAAATACTATAAAAATTATAGAAATAACTAGTTTTTTTATACTATTCTTATTCATATTTTCCTCCATTAATTAATATGCATCATCTTATATGTAAAATATATAGTTAACGCAATTACTATTATAATTCCTAAATATATGTATATTTTTTTATTATTCATTTTATCTACTCCATATCTAAATCTATTGATATAGGGCAATGATCAGAACCCATTACTTCATCATATATAGTTGGATTCTCTACCTTATTAATTATATCTTTTGAAACAACAAAATAGTCTATTCTCCAACCGACATTATTTTCTCTTGCATGTCCCATATAGCTCCACCATGAATATTGTACCTTATCTGGATTAAAATATCTATATGTATCTATGAATCCCGCATTTAATAATTCAGTAAATTTATCTCTTTCTTCATATGTGAAGCCTGCATTACCAATATTTGATTTTGGATTACGTATATCTATTTCTTCATGCGCAACATTAAGGTCTCCACACATAACTACTGGTTTAGTCTTTTCTAATTCTTTAAGATAGTTTCTTAAATCATCTTCCCAAACCATTCTATAGTCTAATCTGCTTAAATCTCTTTTAGCATTAGGTACATACTGTGTAACAAAATAGAAATCATTAAATTCTAAAGTAATTACTCTTCCTTCATGATCATGTTCATCTATTCCTAAACCAAATGTTACATTTAATGGTTTTACTCTTGTATATATAAGTGTACCTGAATAACCCTTTTTTTCTGCTGGATTTAAAATCATTTCATATCCTTCTGGATTATATTCAAATTGATCTGGTAACACCTTTGATTCTTGAATTGCGAATACATCTGCATCAATATCTTTAAAAAACTCATCAAATCCTTTTTTTAAACACGCTCTAAAACCTGCGACATTCCATGATACTAACTTCATAATTAATCTCCTCTTTTTATATTTTAACACACTAACTAAACTGTTTAAATATCTTTGTAAAATTTTCTACTTGTTTAAGTGCATCCATCGCTGATGTTGTTATTCCACCAGAGTAACCTGCTCCTTCTCCTACTGGATAGATACCTTTGATATTACTCTCACCTTTTTCATCTCTAAGTATAGTTATTGGTGAACTTGTTCTTGATTCTATTCCTAAAAGTACACCTTCATCAAAACATGGTATTTGTTTCTTAAAATTTGGCATAGCTTCTTGAATAGATTCAGTAATAAACTTAGGTAACAAATCATTTAAGTTACTAAGTTCATATTCACCCTTTGTATTAATAAAATCTAAACTAGTACTTATCGTGTTATTTTTAAAATCTATATACTTTTGTACTGGTATCTTTCCATTACCGATTTTATATGCTTTTTCTTCTAACTCTCTTTGAAATCTAACTCCATCAAATAAATCTTCTCCATAATCTTTAGGAGTAACTGATACAACTAAAGCACTATTTGCAATACCTGAATCTCTTAAATAATTACTCATTCCATTAATTGCGAGTTTTCCTTTTTCAGAAGATGCGTTTACTACATATCCACCAGGACACATACAAAATGAGTATACTCCTCTACCTTCTTTTGTATTATAAGTAAGCTTATAAGAAGCAGGACCTAGTTTATCAAAATAGTCTTTATATAAACATTTATTTATATCCTCTTGTTTATGTTCTATTCTAACTCCAACCGCGAATGGTTTTGACTTCATATCAAGGCCTTTTTCCTGTAACACTTCATATGTATCTCTAGCGCTATGACCAATACATAAAAATATATTATTAGTTTTTATTTCTTCTTTATTATTAACAATAATACCTTCTAATTTATTATCTTTAATAATTAAATCAGTTAATTTAGTACTATATCTAAATTCTCCGCCCATATCAATTATTTTATTTCTTAAATTAATAACTACTTCTCTTAGTTTATCTGTTCCTATATGAGGTTTATAATCATATATTATTTCTTCTGGTGCGCCTGCCTCTATAAATATTTCAAATATTTTTTTCATTCTAAAATATTTATCTTTTACTAAAGTATTTAATTTACCATCAGAAAATGTTCCTGCGCCTCCCTCACCAAATTGTACATTTGATTCAGTATTTAAATCATTATCTTTCCAAAACTTTTCCACAGTTTTTATTCTATCTTCTATTCTTTCTCCTCTTTCTATAAGTAATGGTTTATACCCATATTTAGAAAGCATATATCCCAAGAATAATCCTGATGGCCCAGTACCTATAATAACAGGTCTATATTTTAATTCAGTTGTTCCTGTTACTTCTAATTTATATTCTTCTTTAGGTGTTTTGATAACATTTTTATTTCTTAATACTTTTTCTTCATTATTAACTGTTACATCAAAAGTATAAACATACTTGATATCTTTTCTAGCGTCAACAGATTTTTTTACTATTTTATAATCTATAACCTTTTCTTTTAATTCTTTTTCTAACTTTTTTATAATAGTTTCTTTATTATCATTAAGAACATCTATTTTTATATTACTTATTCTAATCATATATTAGACCCCGCAAGATATCCTGTGATAAAACATAAAGTTAAATTATAGCCACCACAGTCTCCATCTAAATCTAATACTTCACCAGTTACATATAGTCCTTTTTCTTTAGTTGATTCCATAGTTTTAGTATTAATTTCAGAAAGAACTAGTCCTCCTGCGGTAACTTGTGATTGATCAAATGATTTAGTACCAGTAATATTAACTTTATAATTAAATAAATTATTTATTAAATCTTCTTTTTGTTTACTAGTAATGTCTTTCCAATATTCATCTTCTTTAATATTAGATAGTCTTAGTAATACTTTTACTAATTTATAATTTAGTATTCCTTCTAATCTTTCAAATATAGTATTATTAGACTCCATAAAAAGTGTAAAACTTTTTATATCAATAGGCATAAAATTTACTAATATATATTTATTATCGATACCATCTCTTAAATATGAACTTAGATTAAATGTACATATACCACTTATACCATAATCAGTAAATTGTAATTCACCTAATTCTTCTTTAATCTTTTTATCATTATCAAATAAAGATAAATTAGCTTCACATCTTATTCCTGATAATTCTTTTAAATATTTATTATTAGATGTTATTTGAACTAAACTAGGACTTAGTTTAGTTATTGTATGACCAAAACTTTTTAATAAATCATATCCTATTCCATCTGAACCAGTTTTAGGATATGCTTTTCCTCCAGTTGAAATAATAATCTTATCAAATTCTAATTCATTATTAACAATAAACTTATTATTTTTCTTTTCTACTTTTTCTACTAAATAATCTGTTTTTATATTTACATTTAATTCTTTTAATTTTGATATTAATAAATCTTTAACAGAAGTAGCTTGATTAGAGTATGGATAATAATAACCATTTTTTACTTTTGGAAATAAACCTAAATTAATAAAGAAATTATCTAGTTCTTCAATATTTTCCATGGTTATTATTTCCTCAATTAATTCTTCATTATTAGAATGAAATCTATCTAAAGACATAACACTATTAAAATAATTACATCTTCCATTACCTGTTAGAAGTAATTTTTTAAGTAATACATTATTTCTTTCTAATATAGTTACTTCATTATTTTTAGATGCATAAATAGCAGATATTACACCGCTATAACCTCCACCTATTATACCTATTTTAGACATATGAATACCTCATTTCTACTTAAATATTATAACATAAAAAAAGAGAATTAATCTCTTCTTCTTCCACTAAATATATAAACTAATCTTAATATTTGTAAAATACTTGAAAACAAACCTGCGACATAAGTAAAAGCCGCTGCCCTAAGCATACTTTTTGTTCCACTTTGTTCCGATTTAGTAACTAATCCCATTTCTAGTATTACTTTATTAGCTCTTCTTGATGCATTAAATTCACAAGGTAAAGTAACAAGTTGAAATACTATTGCGAAAGATACTAATATTATACCTATCCAAAATAAACTAGTTAATGACGCAAGTAAACTTATTACTACAGCAATATATCCAAGTGTATTACCTATATTTACTATTGGTACTAATGTATTTCTTACTTTTATTGGACCATATCCATCTTTATATTGAAGTGCATGTCCACATTCATGTGCTGCGACTGCAGTAGAAGCGATACTAGAACCATTATATATATCTGAAGATAAATTAACTGATCTATTACTATTATTATAGTGATCTGTTAGATTACCTGATATTTCATTTATAGTTATATCATCTAAATCATATTCTTTTAATATTTTTTCAGCAACTTGTTTTCCAGTTAATCCACTATCTATTTCTATTTTTTTATAATGACTATACTTAATTGTTAATATAAGTTGTGCAAGACCTGTTACTGCAAGAGCAACAATAATAAACATTATATCCATATTATTTTTGTTCCTTCCCTAGTATCTTTTATTTGAACACCTAGATCTTCAATTTGTTTTCTTATTTCATCTGCTTTTTCATAATTCTTATCTTCTTTATATTTATTTCTTTCTTCAATTAATTTATTTACTTTTTCTTCTAATTCTTTATCTATATCTACTTTTAATAAATCAAGTGATAATACATTATCAAAACTTTCTATTAATTTTAATTTAGTATCATTACCTATATCATCTTTTATTACATCATATAATACTGTTAATGCATTTGCAGTATTTAAATTATCACTAATTGCATTTTTAAATAAATCATTATATTTATTAAAGTTTTCTTCAGAATAATTATTATCACTTGTTATATTTTGAATTCTATTTTTTAATTTGTTTAATGTTTCTTCATTTTGCTTAAGAGCATCATATGAAAATACTAATTGTTTTTTGTAGTGAGAATTTAAACACATAAATCTATATGCAAGAGGATTATATCCATCTTCTTTTAATTTAGTTACTGTTAAAATTGCACCTGTACTCTTACTCATTTTACCAGTTTCATCTAATAAATGTTCATTATGAAACCAGTAGTTGCACCATTTATGTCCTAAATAACCTTCACTTTGTGCAATTTCATTTGTATGATGTGGAAATATATTATCTACTCCTCCACCATGGATATCTAAGTATTCTCCTAAATATTTTATTGATATTCCGCTGCATTCTATATGCCATCCTGGATATCCTCTTCCAAATGGTGAATCCCATTGTAATTCATTATTCTCAAACTTAGAAGTAGTAAACCAAAGTACAAAGTCATTTTGATTATGTTTGTTACTATCTTCTTCTACACCTTCTCTAACACCTACAACCATTTCATCCTCTTTATGATTAGTTAAAGCGTAATAATCATCTAATTTTGTTGTATCAAAATATATATTTCCACCAGATTCATAAGCATATCCTTTTTCTAATAATCTAGTTATTATTTTTATATATTCATCTATATTTTCTGTTGCTGGTGATACTATTTCAGGCATTCTACAATTAACTAAATTAAAATCTTTAAAAAATGCATCTGTATAAAATTTAGCAATTTCCATAGCGGTCTTATGTTCTTTTCTAACTGCCTTAAGCATTTTATCTTCACCAGAATCTGAATCGGATGTTAAATGACCTACATCAGTTATATTCATACATCTAGTCACTTCATATCCTAAGTATCTTAATGTTTTATCTAAAATATCATGACCAATATAATTTCTTATGTTTCCAATATGAGCATAACTATATACAGTTGGTCCACAAGTATATAATTTAACTTTTCCTTCTTCATTAGGTATAAATTCTTCTACTTTTCTTGTTAATGTATTATATAATTTCATAAAATCACCCTTTAATAAATTATATCATAAAAAGGCATGTAAGTATGCCTTTAAATAAATATTTTACTTATTAGTTTATCATCTAATTCTTTTCTAATATTTCTACTTAGTTTTCTTACTCCAAATTCTTCAATATTACTTTTTTCTTTAATTCTATTTATTTCTTCTATATCTAATTCTAAATTACATCTGTGTCTTTTATTATACTTTATCAGTTCATTATATATTATCATATTTATATCATTATCTTTTAAATTATTAAATTCTACTATTTCATCTATTCTATTAATAAATTCTTTTGAAAAATAATCAAAATTATTTTTAGTATTAGAATTAAATCCTAATGATTTTTTAGATATAAATGCATTAGTAGTCATTATTATTAATATATTATCAAATCTTATTTTATTACCTTTATTATCAAAGCAATAACCTTCATCTAAGATATTTAGAAAAAAACTAATTATAGATGGATGTGCTTTTTCTATTTCATCTAATATTAAAACTGAATAAGGATGATTTCTAATTTGATCAAGCATATTTTTATCTTCATCATATCCAATATATCCTGCGGGTGAACCTATTAACTTATTAATACTTTCTTTTAATGTATATTCATTCATATCTAATTTAATAACATTATTAGTTATACATGAAGCATACTTTTTAGACAAGAATGTTTTCCCTACACCTGTACTACCACTAAATAATAATGAATAACTCTTATTAGGTTCTTTGATACCTAGTTTTATTTTCTTTGTTATTTCTATTAATTTATTGATCGCTTCATCTTGACCTACAACAGATTTTCTTAATTTGTTTTCTATTAATTTTATATTATCAAATATCTCATTTTCTTCTATAATTATTGGTATCCCTGTTTTTTTACTTATTACTTCTTTAACATCTTCTATTGTTACTTTTTTTATTTTTCTTTTTCTTAATAATTCTAATTCTATTTTATCTTTTTTATTTAATAACTTTATCTCTTCTTCTTTTATAGAACACGCTAAAGAATAATCTTCTTTTTTTATTGCTTTTTTCTTTCTTTGTTTTATCTTTAATAATTCTTTATTAATCATCATAATATCCTTTTCTTCTTTTATTTCTCTTAATGATACTTTAGATGATACTTCATCAAGTATATCAATAGATCTATCTGGTTCATATCTATCATAAATATACCTATTTGATAATTTAATTATTTCATCAATTATTTTTTCTTCAATAAGAACACCATGATAACTTTCATATATATCTTTTAATTTCATTAATATGTTTTTTAAATTTTTCTTATTTGGTTCTTCAATCATTATTTTTTGAAATCTTCTTTCTAAAGCTTTATCTTTTTCAATATATTTTTTATATTCTGATAATGTTGTTGAACCAATTACTTGAATCCTACCTCTTGCGAGATATGGTTTTAATATATTGGATGCATCTATTGCGCCTTCAGCAGAACCCGCACCTACTATTGTATGAATTTCATCAATAAATAATATTATATTTTCATTTTCAATTATTTCATTAATTATTCTTTTAAACTTTTCTTCAAATTCTCCTCTATATTTAGTTCCAGATAATAAACTAGCCATATCTATAGATACAATTATTTTATCTTGTAATATACTTGGTACATTCATATTTATAATTCTATTAGCTAAATCTTCTACTATTGCGGTTTTACCTACACCTGCATTACCTACTAATATAGGATTATTTTTAGTTCTTCTACATAATATTTCTATTAATCTATCTGTTTCTTCATCTCTTCCAATAACAGGATCTATCTTTTTATTAAGTGCTTCTTTATTTAAATTAACACCTATTTCTTCGACTAATAATCTTTTTGAACTTTTTTTCTTAGAATTAAAACATATATCTTTATATATTCTATCTAAATCAATATTCATACCTATTAGTAATCTATACGCAACTCCTTCACCTTCGTTTATAATAGATAAAAACAAATTAGTAAGAGTAATTTCTTCACTTGTATCTTTTGAATCTATTACTACTCTTTCTAATACTCTTTTTAATAATGGTGTATATAAAAACCATTCACTTTTTTCTTTTCCGACACCTACTACTTTTATTAGTTCATCTTTAAATGATTTATAAGATAATCCATATTTTTTTAATTTATTATTTAAATCTCCTTTTATAGATAATATACCAAGTAGTAAATGTTCACTACCTACAAATGGATGATTTAATTTACTCATTTCTTCTTTAGCTAAAGTTAATGCTTTTCTTGCTTCCTCACTAAATTTACCAAACATAGTTTTCCTCCTTAATATATTCTATGTTTGTTATGAGTAATTTAAGAAAAAATATTCAAAAAAAATATTAACTTTTTAGTTAATACTTTTATAGAAATTATATCTTTTTTCATATGTTTTAATAGTTTCAATATCAAATGGTATTTCTTTATAATTAAACTTTTGTATTAATTCATCCAACTTATATTTTAATATCTCTTGTAAGTCTTCAGGATACTGCATAATTCTCTTATGATATTCATATTCAGATTTATCTAATATTTTATATGTATTATCTGGAAATATTCTAAGATCTAAATCATAATCTATAAATTTTATAGTATCTCCTTCAATTAATACAGGTGATGCGATATTACAATAAAAGTAAATACCATTCTTTTTTAGTTGTGCGACTACATTAAACCAATTGTTTTTAAAATAAAATAATATTGCAGTTTCTTTTGTATGCCAACTTTTTCCAAATAGTTTACTTACCTTTGTATTTCTATTACCAAAAACATAATATTCATCTGTTTCATCAAGTAGTATTGCTTCATCCCATGTTTTATATAGTTTTCCATTATGTTTATAACCGTGTATCTTATACTTATAACCTTTCTTCATATTATTATTTCCCCATCTCTTAATGTATTATACTACTTTTAATGAAGAAAAAAAAGGAAAATTTCTTTTCCTTAACAATTATTAATAATTATAATCTTCCTTTTCTTGATTCTCCATCTTCACGAACAAAATCACCTAGTGCTGGATCATATATTTGTAAATCAGATGATTCGTTTCTTTTTAATTTTTGAATTATTAATTTTTCTATATCTTCAACTTCTGGATATTTATTCTTTGCTTCTTTAATATAATCTAGTGTATAAGATATAGATAGATAACTACTCTTTTCAATAGAATCTATTAGTTCATTTTTTAGTTCTTCCTTTGTTTTTTCTTCTCCATCAACATCAAATGATCCGCTTCCTAATGAACTAATGTAGTTTTTAGTTTTTACTAATAAATCAAAATCGCTGTTGATAACATTATCTTCCCCTTCTCTTACTCCGTTAGCTGCTTTCCAATTAGAATCTTCCATATTTTAACCTCCTATCTAGCTAATTCCAATGCTCTTTGGTATTGATTATCATTTTCCTTTACTGGATTATCAGCAAAATCTTCATTCAATATTACTTCTTCATCTGGTTTAACACCTGTGCCATTAATACTATTACCATTACTAGTTAACCACTCTTGTACAGTATATTTTATTAATGTTCCATTACTTAAATCTTCTGTTTCTTGAACAGTTCCTTTTCCAAATGTAGTAACACCAACTAATGTAGCTTTATATTGTTCTTGTAAAGCAGATGCCATTATTTCTGATGCTGATGCACTTTCTTCATCTATCAATACTATTACTTTATAATCTTTAGTTTTATTATTTAAAGAATAATATTTCTTTGTTCCTTCTCTTGTTTTCATTTGATAAATTACAGTATTTTTATCTACAAACTC
Organism: uncultured Muribaculaceae bacterium; assembly: GCA_964548815.1. Taxonomy (GTDB): domain Bacteria; phylum Bacillota_I; class Bacilli_A; order RF39; family UBA660; genus RUG13038. Next base: position 11,918 of record CAZJSD010000009.1, on the reverse strand, counting down.
ACTTAACATCTTTGTTACTGTTGATAAATATCCACCAGAATTACCTCTTAAATCTATTATTAAACTCTTCATATTTTGTTTTTCTAATGAATCTAAAGCATTAGCAAATTGAGTATGTGTTCTTTCACCAAATATAGTTACTGCAATATAACCAATGTTATCATCTAACATTTCAGAACTAACTGATAATAGATTAACATTATCTTTTTGAACTTCAAATGTTTTTTCTTCACCATCACGAGAAATAATTATTGTAGCTTTATCTTTAGTTTTACTTCTTAAATTATTAGCAATTTCAGTAACTGTTAATCCTTTTGTACTCTTACCATCAATACTAACGAATATATCTCCTGATTTTAATCCGGCTTTAGAAGCAGGTGAATCATCAAATATTTTATTAATCATAACATTATCGTCATCTATTTGTTTTATTTCAGCACCTATTCCATAATAAGTTCCTGATAACTCTAGTTCAAAATTCTCTTTATTTTCTTTATCAAAGAATACTGAATGTTCATCTCCTAAAGATTTCATCATTCCATCTATTGCGCCATTAATTAAATCTTCATCTTTAACATCCTTATAATATTCAGTTTTTATAGTTTTATAAGTTTCAAATAATGGAGTAAATTCTTTACTAAAAGAACCTGCTTTTATTTCTTGTTTAATAGATCCTTTTGGTGTAAGTAAGAATGTTATACCTGAACCTATTAATAATCCTACTAATAAAACTAATACATATTTACCTGTATTCTTTAAATTAATATCCTCTTTTTCTTGTACATTCTTTTTTACTTCTGCTTTTTCTTTTACTATATTTTTCTTTTCTTTACTATTGTTTTTCATACTATCACCATATTAATCATAACACAAAAAAAACTATTATTAAATAGTTTTTTATTTTTTAAATATGTTTTTTATTTCGTCTTCTTCCTCAGTATATTCAGAAACTGACTTATTACTTACTTTAATTAAAGTAGGACTTTTTATCTTTAAATCACTATAATTAGTTGGAGTTTTATTACTATCTTTATCAACTATATATTTAGAATTTAATTTTTCTTTACTATCTACTTCATATACTTTTAAAGCATCTTCTTTATTAGAATATACAGTTTTCCAATTACTTAATATACTTTTAGTATCAGATTTATCATATACTAAAACATAATATTCATCATCTTTTTGATCAAATATTTGTCCTGCAAGAATAACATTATTATCAATAGTAACTTCTTCTTTTTCTTCTTTATCCTTTTTACCAAAAGTAATAGATTTATTTACAAATATACCTATTATTAAATAACCAGCAACAAATACAATTAATAATATAAATATAGTAAATACTATTCTATTAGCGTAATTATTATCCTCTACTATATTTTCTTTCTTTTTATTCTTTTTCATGTCTTTTAATACTTGTTTTCTGTTCATGATACTGCCTACCTTTCAACTAACAAAGTAATTATATCATAAAAACAAATAAAAAAATAGATATTTAATATCTATTTCATAACCGCAACTGGGGAAATACTTTCTGCGATCTGCATCATTTCTTCCGTTGTTAAATTATCAGAAGATAAATAGTACTCTACACCATTAGATATAAAATTAACAGAACTTTTTGATACCGCACCTACTGTATCTATAATAAATGTAGGCTCTCCCATAACAGGAATACTCTCTTCATCAGTATTTACTGTTTCTTGAACAAGTATAAATGGTGATTCTCCCGCAAATGTTAATATTACTCTCTCTCCATCTTCTTTAGAAACATTTTCTTCGCCAGATAAATATGTACCACTAGGTAAATACATTGGATATATAGTATCATCTATCTTACTCATAGTTTCTTTTGTTTCTTCAGTTTTGGATTTCATATTCTCTTTTACATTGAAATAATTATCATTAAATGTTGCTTTTTTATCTACTTCATTAAATTTCATCTTCATTTGTAGTTTATTATCTTCATCATATACCTCTACCATTTTATAATTTAGATTCTTATCTAGATATATTTTTTCTTTTACTAAATTCTTATTATTAGAAAAAGCAAGTTTTGTTTCAATTACATATAAATTATCTTTTTCAACTAATCTAAAATCGCTATCGCTATCTATATCTGTTACTAATGACTCTAATAAATATACCTGAGAACTATTTTCTGGCCATTTACTTTGAAACTTATAACTCTTATTAAGTGATGGGGTTAATACATATACTCCATCATCATTCTTTAATATTATTTGTTCATGATTATTAGATTTATTAACTAAACTTACTCTATAATTATCTTTTGAATTAGATGTTTCTACTTTATACTTATAAGTATTATCTCCATTATATATTTCTAGATCTCCTAATATATGGTACCCCTTTATTGATTTTAAATCATTTTTTAAATCTTTTTTTATACTAGATTCATTATATTTTGTACAACCAGAGAGTAATAAAACAAAAGTAAATATTATTATTAAAAATATTTTTTTCAAATCTTTCACCTCTTCTTAAATATTTACACTAAATTATATTTATAAAATATTTTAAATATTCATGAATAATTTAAAAAAAATTGACTAACCTAATAATATGTAAAGGAGGAATTATGAGAACATTAGAAATAATAGCCACAACATTAATAATTATAGGTGCGATTAACTGGGGATTAGTTGGTTTATTTGACTTTAATTTAGTAGCATTAATATGTGGTGGCGCTGAAAGTATGCTTACAAAAATAGTATATATTTTAGTTGGTATCTCTGGTTTACTAGGAATAAAAGTACTTATTGAATTATTTGATTAAAAAAAATAGACATTAAGTCTATTTAGTATTTAATATCTTTTAGATAAAGACCGGTTGCAACTGCAGTTTTAGTTGTAACTTTTTGTTTTGTCTTATAATATTCTTTAATCTTTCCTTTAGGTTGTTTGCCTAAACCTACACTAATTAAATATCCACACATTACTCTAACCATATATTTTAAAAATCCGTTCCCTTTAAAAGTAAAAGTAATGTAATTATCTTCTTTTTCTATATATGCATCAAATATTGTTCTTACACAATTTTCTTTTTTATCTTGATTTGAACAAAAAGCAGAAAAATCATGTTCACCAATAAAATCTTTAATTTCTTCTTTAATACTTTCAATATCTATATCTTTACATAATTGGCATACATAATCTTTTTCTATAGGATTATATTCACCTATATTCACTTTATATATATAAGTTTTTTCTTTAAGCATATATCTTGGATGAAAATCATCTGATACCTCACATACATCAATTATATGTATTGAATCATGTAGTCTACTATTAAGTGCGCTTTTTAATTTATATGGAGTTATTTTAACACCAATATCACAAGAACCTACTTGTTTATATGCAGATACTCCTTTATCAGTTCTTCCTGAAGAAGTAAACTTAGTATCTTTATTATTATTTATTTCTTTTAATGCTTCCTCAATTTTTCCTTGAATAGTATTATCTATCCCCTTTTGTTTTTGATAACCATTAAATTTAGAACCATCATAACTAAATATGATTTTATATCTCATTTAATCATCTCATTTCTCTATATATAGTTTTTATTAATTCATTTATTGAATCAACAATATCAATATTAACTCTATTCTCTCTCATTTTTTTAATAAAAGTTACAATATTTGGAATTCTAATGTTTTTACTCTTTAACAACTCATAATTATTATATACATCATATTTATTTCCATATAAAAGAACTTTACCTTCATCAATAACAATAACATCATCTATAAATTCATATATATCATCAATATTAGAAGTTACTATTATAATTGTCTTCTTAAAAAACTTTTTTAATTTTATAAATAGTTTTAAAATCTTTTCTCTTGTTCTATTATCAAAAGAATCTAACATTTCATCTATTATTATTGTTTCAGGATTATGTAATAGAATAGATGCGATTAATACTTTAGATAATTCACTTTCACTAAGTTCAAATAAATCCCTATCTAATAAATCAGAATTAATCTCAAGCATTTTTATTATTTCTTCTTTTCTATCTTCTAATTGATTTAATCTATAATTATATTTCCTTACATAGTATTCTATTTGTTCTTCAACATTAGATACTTTTATTATATCTTTATTAATAATACCTATTTTTCTTTCAGGTTTAAAATTCATTACAAAAGATGTCTTTCCTGCGCCGCTATTACCTACAACTCCAATTATTTTATTTCTTTTAACAAATTCTTCTACTTGCATAGTTCACCTACTATTTGATCTATATCATCTAAATCAACATCTATTAAATCATATAATTTTAGCTTATTAGTTACTTCTACTTCCCATGGATAATTCAAACTTTCTTTATTTAAATCAATAGTATTAATTAATTCTTTATAATTACCATCAAAAGAAATACCTGAATTTTTTATTAATAATACTCTATCAAAGTATTTTAATAAAGACATATCATTAGTTGCGGATAATATAGTTATATTATTATTCTTACAATACTTGGTAAGATAATTAATTAACTCTTCTCTTTTATCTATATCCAGTTTAGAAAAAGCATTATCTAGTACAATTATTTTTGGATTTTTAGTAATAGCTTTTATTAACGCAATTATTTGATTTTCAGCATAAGATAAATTTTGTACTGACATTTTTTCTAAATATAATAAATTAAAACTATCTAATAACTTTCTAACTTTATTAATATCATATATACTTACTTGTCTTTTATCTTGTAATATTTCTTCTATAACAGTTTTGGAAAAGAATTCATTATATGAATTAATTGTTGCGACTCTTTTTGATATTTCCTCAATATTATATTTATTAACTTTAATACCATCTATTTTAACATTACCTTCAGTAATTATTTGACCTGATAAAATCTTTAATAAAGATGTCTTACCAGATCCATTTTCACCAATTACTGATACAAAAGAACCTGATTCAATCAAGAGGTCAAGATTTGAAAAAATATTATTATCTAAAATACTATAATTTATATTATGAGCTTCAATAATATTCATATACTTCACCTCTAAACAAGTTTATATTATACTTTATATTAAAAAAAAAAGAAATTACTTTTTAATAATTTCTTTAAATATTACTCTTTTGTTTTGTTCTTATTCTTTCTTCAAATAATGGAGATAATTCTTGTAATAGTAATTTGTCTTCAACATCAGTTAATACTACTTTACCATTTTTAACTTCTTGAAGAACTATTTTAATATCATTTTCATCTTCTACATTTAATACTAAATCATAAGTATCAAATTTAAATAACAAATCTTCTAAAACAAAATATTGTTTATTATTTCTTAAAGTAACTAACTCGTATTCTAATTTATCCATTTTATTCACCCCTTATAATAATGATTTTAGATATGGAAATACATGACCTTCCATAACATCCTTAGATTGATATATTTCTGCGATAACATCTTTTCTAGGTTCATGATCTATTACTTCATTATCATCACCTATATTAAATTCTGTTTTTACAAAATCTAAATTAATCTCAGGTTCAACTAATGGAGTTTCAATTACTGGTGTTTTTACTTCTTCAACAACTGGTACTTCATGAACTTCAGGTTTTATTTCAGGAACTGGTTCTTTTTCTTTAATACCAATATCTACTAAAACTCTATCTAATTCTTCTTTTCTAGAATTATATTCTTCATCTAATGCTTTTTCTAATTTAATTTTTTCTTCTTCTAATGCTTTAGCTAGAGTATCATTATCTTCACACGCTTTAATTGCTTCTTCGATAGAATTAATCTTTGAATAGTATTTATCAGAAATATTCTTAAGTGAATCAATATAATTAACTTGTTTACCTTGTTCATCTAGTTTTATTTCTTCTATCTTAGCTTTTTCAGCATCTAAGTCTTGTTCTCTTTTAGCAAATTCATTAAATGTATCTTCTTTTTCTTTAGCAAGCATTGCTTGGAATTCTGCTAATCTATTATCAAAACTCTTTTCACTAGCTTCTTTTTCAGCATTTAAGTTTTCTTTCTTTTCATCTATAGTTGATAAAACTTTTTCAATTTCTTCAAAAGCACTATCATCTTTTTCTAAATACTTTATTAATTCTTCAGGAATACTACCTGCTGTATTTTCTAATACTTCTTCAGTTTCTTCGTTAATTATTTTTTCTTCCATAACAAAAACTCCTCTTTCTATTCTATATACATAAGTATATCAATTTTATAATTCTATGTCAATGAATTTCCTTCTATTTATCTTTTCTTTTTTGAAATCCATAACAGATTTTTAAAGCTGCTTTAACTGGTAATAAATTAATAAAGAATTTAGATAGTTTTATACTAAAACCAGGTATTATTAATAGTTTTTTTCTAAATAACCTATCTATCGCATATTTACTTACATAATCGCTTGTTAAAGTATTAACAGTAAAAGTAACATTCGCTCTTTCTTGGAAATTTGTATATACTGGTCCAGGACATAAACATGAAATATTTACATTACTGTTTTCTCTTCTTAATTCTTCATATATAGACATAGTTAATTTATATATATAACTCTTTGTAGAATAATAAGTACTCATAAGAGGTCCATACGCAAAAGCCGCTGCTGATGCTGTATTTAATATGTATCCCTTATCTTTTTCCTTCATATCTTTTAAATATAATTTAGTTAATATATGTACTGCTTTTACATTAACATCTATCATATTTAATTCTGTATCAAGATCTGTTTCATCAAAATTACCAAAAGTTCCAAAACCAGCATTATTAATAAACACATCTACATCTTTAACCATATCATGTAGTTTATAACAATTTTCTATTTTACCTAAATCTAGATTTATAATCTTTACATCATTTTTAAATATAGATTTATCTATATCAGACTTTAAACTTACTAATACTAAATCATACCCTCTTTTATCTAATTCTTTGGCCATATCTAGACCTATACCACTTGTTCCACCTGTTACTAACGCTTTCATATTATCACCTCTATTATAATTATATCACAAAATCATGAAAACCGAATAATATATTATAGTGCGAGGGAGATAAAATGTTTAACAAATTATTACTACTTAATCCAATAATTCAGGCTTTTATTGCAGGTTTATTCACATATAGTATAACTGCTTTAGGTGCAGCTTTAGTATTTCTAATGAAAAAAATAAACAAAACTTTCATGGATGGAATGCTTGGTTTTTCAGCAGGTATTATGATTGCGGCTTCTTTCTTTTCTTTATTATCTCCTGCAATTGAAATGTCTAATGAATTAAAATTAATCCCATGGATAATTGTATCAATTGGATTTATATTAGGTGGATTATTACTATTTATTGGTGATAAAGTTTATAATATCATAGAAAAGAAATTAAAAAGAGAAAAAACAAAGAATCTAAAAAGGTGTTCTATGCTTATGCTTTCTATAACACTACATAATATTCCTGAAGGAATGGCTGTTGGAGTTGCATTTGGTTCTGTTATATATGGAATTACTGGAGCATCTCTAATATCAGCATGGATAATAGCGCTAGGTATAGGTATTCAGAACTTTCCTGAAGGAACCGCAGTAAGTATTCCTTTAAGACGAGAAGGATTATCTAGAAAAAAAGCTTTCTTTTTAGGACAGATAACAGGTATTGTAGAACCAATATCTGCAGTTATAGGAGCATTATTAGTTATGAAAATTAGAATACTATTACCCCTTCTATTATCTTTTGCGGCAGGTGCAATGATATATGTAGTAATTGAAGAATTAATACCCGAAAGTCAAACTAATAAGAAAAAAGATTTAATGGCAATATTTACTATACTTGGTTTTTCTCTTATGATGATTCTAGATATATCTTTAGGATAGAAAAATACAGTAGATTACTCTACTGTATTGTTTTAATTAGAATTATGTATTTTATATGTATTAATAATATCTGATAAATCAATTTTATCATCTTCATTTGTATCCGCTGCGACTTCTTGAGGTTCTTCTAAATAGGCTTCGCCCTTTTTCTTCTTGTATATACTTTTAACATCAGACATATTTACTTCTCCATCAGCATTTGCATCTCCTCTTATAGTTATTGTATAAGACTTATTGTTTACCTTTAATTTATCTGTTGTTTTTAATTTTGGATTATTAATTTTAGCATCAAAAGAATTAGTTATTTCTATATTTTTTCCTAGTAAACTATATAAAGTATTATTATTACTATTTCTTTCTAATGATACATATTTATCTTTTATTATTTTTAATGAACTTGTATCAACTTCTTTTTTTACCCAATTTACAGATAACTGAACAGTACAATCAATAAAGTATAATTTATCACAAAAATCATCCGTACTATATGACACACTTTGACTATATGTTTTTCCAGTTTCTTTATCTATCCATTCTGCATTTTGCTTAGCTACATAACCTGGTTTTTCTATATTTAAATATGATGAATTATTATAATTTATTAAATCTGCAGTTGAACCCTCTGGAATTGATTGATAGTGTAACTCACCATTTCTATATATTTTACCATTAGTCTCTGTAAAACCTTTTCCTGTATTTATTACACTTCCACCATTAGTATTAAAACTAATTTTTACATTAAGTGGTGCCCATATAGCATATAAAGTTTTACCTGCATATGTACTTATAAATGCTTTTGTAACCTTATAATTTGGTGCGAATTGTGCTTTTGTAGCATTTTTATTTGTTGACCAACCTAAGAATTGATATTTTTCCCTAGAATAAGATGGAAGTGATTCATTATATGTTTTAAAAGTTGACTTTGATGTACACTTCTCATTTACTATACCTCCAATTGATTGACCTAATCCTGATGAACTACATTCATAAGAATACCCCACATTATAATCATAGTAGTAAAAACTATGATATATATAGCCTTCATCATTAAAATTAATAGTTTCTCCAGAAGTAGTAAATACCATACCACTCCAATCATCAAACATAGCTTGTGGTTCTATTAAAAATGTTTCATTTGTTTCCGCTAATACTTCATTATTACTAGAATTTATTACTTTTACTTTTAAAGTATGAGTACCATCTTTTATACCCGAGTTGTTTTTTAAAAAATCAGTTACTTTAAACGCAGGTTTTGGATTTTCTGTTTTTGTTCCCCACTTTCCTGTTTTTACATCATTATCTTCAAATATATCATCTCTAGCAAAAGTTGTTACTCCATTTAGTTTTGTACTATCTATATATACTTCTATTCTTTTATCCTTAACTGTACTAAGTACCCATCCTTCAATAGATTCAGTATTGCTTTCAATAACATCATTTTCATTTCCTGGGTGATCAATATTTATTCTTGTATAAGAATTAGGTTCGACGCTATTTAGACATATTCCATTTTTCTTACTATCACCACTATTACATTCTCTTGCACTAGTAGTCACAACACACTTATCTCCAGATAATGTTCCACCATTTGGACAAGTATAACCTGTTATAGGTGTAACTCTTACTCTACAAGAAGCAGTGCCATAAAAATTACCTCCATATGAACATTTTTTTACTGTTCTTGTCTCTGGATTTTTTGAACAATATGATTCACTAATTTCCCATCCAGGTGGGCAAGAAATATTTATTTTACATACATTTCCTACTATAGTGGCATTTGTTCCAGATGGGCAGGAAGCCGAACCATATGAAATACTACTATTACTTAGCGACCTACACATTCCATTTGAAATATAACATAATTCTCCGTTTGATCCACATTGCTTGTATTTACAAGTTGGTTCACTTACACATGCAGTATTAGTCAAGTTTTTTTCATAACCATATGGACAACTAGGAGCACTTTGCATACATTTCCCATAGGATTCGTAATACTTTCCTGAGGAACAATAATTATTTTCTGTTTTATTTTCTGCTTGATATTCACATAAATTATCAGTTCCTGCAACTAGAGAACCATTCCCTGGACAATTAGCAGTTGTTGAATATGTTGCGTCATACGACTTTGAACAATTACTTCCAGAATATCCTGAAGGACAATTTGTTGGTTCATATGTTTTTTCACACTTATTTGTAGACTTATTAAATGTATATCCACTATTACATAAACCACTAAGCGTAATACTTGCTTTTAAGTTAAATACTTTATCTAAAACATTTAATTTAAACATTGCGACAAATAGTATTGCTACAATTAGTAATGATGAACATACTATTATTAATACTTTATTTTTCTTCATACTTAACTGACCTCCTTTCACTTTTTATTCTTTAAAAGTTTTATTCTTATAAATAGTAATAATCCTATTAATAATACTATCGCTATTATTATTGCTGTATACTTAATTACTTGTTGTCCTGTTTGAGATATCCATGCTCTTAAGATTTTATATTCTTTTATATCTGAATTATGGCTTAATAATACTTTATCATTAGTAACACTTATTGTACCACAGTCACTACTTAAGTTTTTCTTTATTGTTTCTATACTATGACTTGTACTTACTCCACCTACTGTTAATGCTTTATTATCAATTTTATATACTGAACTCTTTAATATCAATTCACAATCAGTATTATCTATTTGTTTTGCTCTTGTTACTTCTAAAGTATAAATTCTTTTACTTCCATTTTCTGCAGTTACTATTATATTAAATGTATTTAAACCTACACTTAACTGTTTTTGTCCTACATCTCCACTTACTGTTGCTTTTGAATTATTTGTTTTTGGAATTATAGTTATAGTTGATGTATTATAACCAACACTATACTTTAGATTATCTAAAGAAACAGATTTATTATCAATAGTTAAAGAATTTAAAGTATTATCTGAACTCTTTGAACCATCTATAACAGCTTCTCTTTCGATATTTATTTTATATGTCTTTTTACTTCCACTTTGCGCAGTTACTACTATATTAAATATATTTGATCCCACTACTAATTGCTTTTGTCCAACATCACCTGTTACTGTTGCACTTGTTTTTGTTGGTGTTGCTGTTATTGTTACGCTTGATATTGCATTTTTAACAGTTGCACCATAATTAGTTGTAGTTGGTACGAACGTTGGTATTAAAGTCGCATTATCAACTGTTAAAACACTTAATGTATTAGTTGAATCTAAACCTGTCTTATTATTTACTATAGTTATAGTATATGTTTTTTTACTTCCATCTTCTGCGGTTACTACTATATTAAATGTATTATCACCTGTACTTAAAGTAACTCTTCCATCACCTGTTACTGTTGCTTTTGAATCTGTTGGTCTAGCGCTTATTGATGCTTCCACCGCATCAGTTAATGTAATAGTTAAATCATTTATTATTTCTGTATCATTTACTTTTAAACTACTTAATGTATTAATGCTACTCTTTGGACTATCAGGTGAACTTGATGATGAAATAACATTTATTTCAAATACTGCATCATTTACATACTCTGAAGAAGGTTCATTATTAACCGCATGATTTAATTCGACTTTTTCATTATCTAGACTTGGTCCAAATGTTAATGTTCCAGTTCCTTCTGTTAAACCCTTAATTGTGATATTAGCAATTACAAATTGTTCAGTTGTAGGTGTTTCACGAAATAATGTAAAAATATCTGATGAATCACCATCTTCAGCACCCAAATCAATAAAATCAGAAGATTTTGTTATGCTTACAACTTCTATATTTTCTGATACATTAAGTTTACCTGCCACACCAAACGCACCATTTGAAGCAAAACCAGTTAATACACAAGATGTTTCATTTCCTACGTATAAAGAATTATCATCACACTTTAACATTACTCCATCACTAGTTGGATAAGAAATATCTGCCCTAAGTTTATTTACATTACTTAAAATAAAATTCTTCACACCAAAAAGGGATATTATTGCCAATATAAAAAGGTTCTATAATATTTGATGGGGATAAAATATTCTCATCATTTTTTATTAAATA
>CAZJSD010000008.1:0-33120 GCA_964548815.1 uncultured Muribaculaceae bacterium | reverse complement strand
CTGCCGACACCAGGATTTTCAGTCCTGTGCTCTACCAACTGAGCTACAGAGCCAACTATTATATGTTGCTTTTTTGCATAAATAAAAATGGCGGTTCCGAAGGGACTTGAACCCTCGATCTTCTGCGTGACAGGCAGACGTGTTAACCACTACACCACGGAACCACATTTAAAATGCAAATTTAGTATACTAAATTTTTACGTAATTTGTCAATAGTTTAAGAGTCATTTTTCGCTTTAATGTAAATAAATATAACAAAAGATAAAATCATTAATAAAATACCAATTATATGAAGTAAATCCAACATAAATCTAGGTATCAGAATTATAACAGATGATAAAATAAATCCAATAATTATACTATAGGTAAGTTCAAATTTATTATTAAGAAGATATAATAATAATTTATAAAAAGTTACAATTCCAATTAAAACACCTAAAATAAACGGAAGATATAATGAAAAATTATCTACTAATAGAAATGGATTAGATACTATTATAATAATATTTTCATATATACCTATTCGAAGTAAAAAAAACGAACTACTTATCCCTGGAAATATCTTCCCAAATGAAAATAGAAATCCTCCAATAAAATAGCTAAATCTACTATAATTGACTGATGAATTAAAATTAATAATATCCATACTCAATGAAACAAAAAATGATATGATTAACGATATAACATTTACTTTATTACCAGAATAAGAATGTACTTTGTTGACTATGAAAGGAATTTCACTAAGTATAATTCCACTTAGAATATAATGTATAAATGTCTCATACTTAAAAATATATGTTAAAAATTTCGAACCAAAAAAAAGGCCACATAGCACTCCTATAATAACTATAATGATGAATTTCATATTCCTTTTTATATTATAAATAGATGAAAGTGAGTGAATAAATCTATTATATATTTTAAAAGAAATTGCAACTACTGAACCGCTAATACCAGGCAAAATAGCACAAATACCAATAATTATGCTTTTAATAAAAGTAACCATTATACCACCATTAAAGTATATTCTAAGTAAATAGGAAAAATGCAAAAAAAAAGATTATCAAATAATCTTATTTTAAAAATTGGTTGCGGAGGCAGGATTTGAACCTGCGACCTTTGGGTTATGAGCCCAACGAGCTACCAGACTGCTCCACCCCGCGATATAAATATTAGTTGGCGGAGAAGGAGGGATTCGAACCCCCGCGCCGGTTACCCGACCTCCTGGTTTTCAAGACCAGTCCCTTCAACCAGACTTGGGTACTTCTCCATAAGTGGTGCCTCAGGCCGGACTTGAACCGGCACGGGATTTGACTCCCGCAGGATTTTAAGTCCTGTGCGTCTACCAATTCCGCCACTAAGGCGTGCACCAATTATGTCCTTTGCTGGACGTATTTAAGTATAATATATTTTTAAAAAATTTGCAATACCTTTTTTTGATATTTATTAATAAAATAAAGGCTTAATTACAATAATATACATTATTATTATATTCAACTACACTACTTTTATGTCAAAAAACAAAAAAACGCTGATCTATCAACGTTATTTTTTTAATGGTGTCTCGTATGCGATTCGAACGCATGACCCCTTGATTAAAAGTCAAGTGCTCTACCGGCTGAGCTAACGAGACAAAAAAACAATTAAATGGCTGCCTTGGCTAGATTCGAACTAGCGCATGTCAGAGTCAAAGTCTGATGCCTTACCACTTGGCTACAAGGCAAACACACTGGTGGGAAGAGGTGGATTCGAACCACCGAACCCTAAGGAGCAGATTTACAGTCTGCCGCGTTTAGCCACTTCGCTATCTTCCCATAAAATAATGGTGCCGAAAACAGGACTTGAACCCGTAACCTACTGATTACAAGTCAGTTGCTCTACCAATTGAGCTATTTCGGCACACATGGTGGACTCTATAGGACTCGAACCTATGACCCCTTGCTTGTAAGGCAAGTGCTCTAACCAACTGAGCTAAGAATCCAAAAAACATTAACGTAATTAAATATATCATTGTTATTTATTTTTGTCAATGCGATTTAAAAATTTTTTTATTTTATTTATTCTTTTCTATTTCTTTCTTTGCTTCATCTATCCATTTTGGAAGTTTATTTTTTAATTTTTCAAACCCATCCCCTGCTTCTACTAAGGAATTCCTTTTTTCGTTTCTATTATTAATGATTCCCTTAGTACTTAGATTAAGATGTCTATTATCTTCATCAATACCAATTATCTTTGCTTTGATCATAGTATCTATTTTAAATATTTTATTAATATCTTTAATATATTTTCCATTTATTTCAGATATATGAATCAAACCAGTATAATTAGTATCTGTTTTTACAAATATTCCATATTCTTTGATAGACGTAACAATAACGCTTATTATATCGTTTATCTTATACATCTCTCTCACCTAGATGTATTATAACACTTTTTTTATTAATGCTCAAACAAAAATAAACATATAGTAAAATGATTTAAACTATTAATATATTTTGATTTTTTTTAAAATTAATATATAATAATGGTATTGGAGGGACAGTTATGGAGACTATAGAACATATTAAATTTGTTATTGAAAAAATCCGTCCATTCTTGATGAATGATGGAGGAGACATAGAATTTGTAGAATATAAAGATGGAATAGTATATGTAAAACTATCTGGTAGTTGTGCTAACTGTTCTATCGCAGATTTTGAAATAAAAGATACCGTTGAATCAATTTTAACATCTGAAATTCCTGAAGTAATAGAAGTTAAACAAATTAATTAATCTCTTTTATTATCCATTCAATATAAGGAATATTTATTCCTTTTTGATAAATAATATACATCATAATTTTCTTTATAAATAATATATAATTCTTAGTCTTGCTAATAATGGGTTTAATTATTTCCTCATCTAGATTATTATTTATAATAGAATCATATAAATCAAAATAATATGTTGGAAATAATAAACGAGACACTAATAATATATACTCATCTCTAGAAAAGTTCATATATTCTAAATAATACCTAAATATATCAAAATCTATATTCATATAAAAATATAGATTTTTTATATACTCACAAAAATCTCTTACTCTACTATCTAATATATAATTAATAGGATTATAGAAATCAAATGCAGTTTCATTTACCCCTATTCGTTTGTGACATAAACATATATTATTGTTAATTCTACTATTTAATAAATAGCTAATAGCATTTTCTCCAAGTCCAATATAATAATCTATAGTGTTTGAAAGTAATTTGTATCTTTTGGACATATTATTCATTTGTTCTTCATAATAATCAATCTTTATTTGCCACATTTTTACCCAATCATTTCTAAATAACTTCTTATCCCTAAGAATATTATACGTATTATTTTGAATATAAAGTATATCATTGAAATTTATCCTTTTATTTTTTACATCATCCCTTATAAGAATATACGGATTATTATTAACAAAAGTAATAATTTGATTATCCTTATTAACAATAATACTATTTGTTAAAATCATTCTTTTCTTTAATTCTAAAAACAAATTATATATATTTTGAACCTCATCTATAGATCTATCAAATATCATAAAAAAATAATCACTATTTTTATAACTAAAATAATACATGTTTTTAACTTCATAAACATTTAATAAATTCAAATTATAGTAATAATTAATGATATTTTTCATAGTTTCACCTATTTAATACTATGTATACTATATATAAATATGAAAAAAGAAGCTTATTTAGCTTCTTCTACTACTCTTGTTTCTCTTATTAATACTACTTTAATAGTACCTGGGTATTGAAGTTCTTCTTCAATCTTATTCTTTATATCTCTAGCAAGTTTAACTGAAGATAATTCATCAATTTCCTCTGGCTTAACAATTACTCTTAATTCTCTACCTGCTTGAACTGCGTAGCTCTTTTCAATACCACCAAAATCATCAGCAATTTCCTCAAGTTGTTGTAATCTCTTAACATAATTTTCTAATGAATCGTTTCTAGCTCCAGGTCTTGCTGCGCTTATTGAATCTGCAATTGCAACTAACTCTGAAATGACGCTAGTTGGCTCGCAATCACCATGATGAGACATTATTGTATTAATAACCACTTCATCTTCTTCATATTTTCTAGCTATATCTGCACCTATATCAACATGAGAACCTTCTACTTCAAAGTCTATAGCTTTACCTATATCATGAAGTAAACCTGCTCTTTTCGCAAGGGTAACATTTTCTCCTGTTTCACCAGCCATAATACCAGCTAAATTAGCAACCTCAATTGAATGTTGTAATACATTTTGTCCATAACTTGTTCTAAAATATAATTTACCAATTGTTTCAATTAATTCTGGAGCCATCTTACCCAAGCCAAGCTTGAATACTGCTTCTTCACCCTTTTCAATAATAATCTTCTTGAAGTCCTCACATGTCTTATCATATAACTCTTCAATTCTACCTGGGTGAATTCTTCCATCTTTAATTAAACTTTCAATTGTTACTTTTGCAATTTCTCTTCTTAAAGGATCGAAACTAGATATAACTATAGCTTCTGGAGTATCATCAATTATTAAATCAACTCCTGTTACAGCTTCAATAGTTCTAATATTTCTTCCTTCTCTACCAATGATTCTACCTTTCATATCGTCATTAGGTAAGTTAATTACTGATACTGTTATTTCATTTGTTACATCAGCGCTATACTTTTGCATAGATGATACAAGCATTTCTTTTGCTTTCTTATCTACATCAAGTTTTGCTTCTGCTTCCCTATCTTTAATATACGCTGCAATCTCTTTTGTCATAGTTTCTTCAACTCTAGACATTATTCTTTTCTTTGCTTCTTCCTTAGTTAATCCTGATATTTCTTCAAGACGTTCTAATTCTTCTTTTACAATTTCGTTTGCTCTGTCTTCCAATTTTTGAATTTCTTTTTGTCTTTCTGTAATACTATTCTCTTTTTCTGATAATATATTTTCTCTATCATTAAGAATTTGATCTCTTCTATCAATACTTTCTTCTCTTGATCTCATTCTCTCATCTAATTCTTTTGCTTCTTCTTTTTTATCTTTCAATTCTTTTTCAAAATCTTGTTTAATTTTAATTTGTTCTTCTTTTAATTCTAATATTGCATCTCTCTTATGTTTTTCAGCTTCTTTTTTAGCTTTTTCAATAATATTATCAGATTGTTTTTCTTTTGATTTATTTAATATAAATGTAATTACAAATGTAATTATTACACCAAAAATTAATCCAAATATGGAAAACAATAATTTTTGTTCCATATTTTTTCTCCTTTATTTTCATATAACTTAATTAAATAAACTATACACTTCTAGTATAAGATTAATTTTTAATAAAGTCAATGAATTTAATAAAAAGAAAAAAGGCTACTTTATTTTAGCCCTTTATTCTCATAATATAATTCATTTTTTTCTTCTGATTCTTTATTTGTATTCAAAATAAGTACTTTAAATAATATTTTATAAACCATAATTAACTATAATATTTTTAGTCACATTAATACTATTATCTCCTTCATTTTCTAGTTCATTCAAGAATTCTTTTTCTGATTTAGTTAAAAATGTAGTAAATAAATTTTTATTATTATATATTTCTTTTGGATTATCTATCACTTCTATTCTTTTATGTTTTTCATCATATAATGCTTTCCATAATTTTAATGAATTAACAAAAATATCATAATTTTGTTTTAAATCATTAGGATTATATTTACTAATTATATCTATTTCATTAATATCATAATTGTCATAAAAATAATCATAAAACTTTTGTGCGTCAACTAAACTTCTAAATGATAAAAACTTATTATTTGTTTCATATGCAAATTTTAATTTATTATAATAATTAGAATATAATTCCTCAAATGTACCAGTCAAATCTGATGAAGAAATCTCAGGTTTATCAATATTTCTTTTATTGAACTCAGTTCTCATTTTAATATCTATATTATGTTCCTTAAGATATTGTTCCATTGAATTATATGTTTCTTCTAATACATTTGATATTTCTTGTTCATTTATGCAATCAAATAAACGTTGATAGTTTTTTATGAAGTTTTTTGGTAGATCTTTCATATTAATAATATCTAGTGGTATTCCTTTAACACCATGTTCTATATATTTTCTATTTATTAAATATATAATATTTTCAGTATTCTCTATAAAAGATCCTAGTGACTTATATATTTCCTTTTTAGTATTACCACTTAATGAATCACTATAACTTTTAATAACTTTTGAAAATAAGTTTGAAACATTATTTTTTATTAGTAATTCATTATTCATATTATCGTTTAAATCCGCTTGATATTCTTTATATTTTTCCACTACTTCACTATTTCTTGTATATATAATATCTAATTGTTTTAATTTTGTAACATATGGATCTATATATCTAGTCATTATTTTAAAATCATCCCAACTACGAGAATAAATATCATATCCAATACCATCCATAATAAAACATTTATGAATATTAACAGCATCATCATTATTCCTAATAATAACAATATCTAAATCAGATTTTTCATGATAATCACCTGATGCGAAAGAACCTCCAATTGCGACCATATCTACTGAATTAGGGCACGTTCTTCCTATCATGTCCAATACTTCATTAATTATTTTATTATTTCTATCAAATAACTCTTGTTTAGTCACATTATCACCTACTATAAAATTATTATACCATTTTATTAACAACATAACAATTAAAAAGAAGCCTATTTCTAGACTTCAAAGAATTGTTCATACCATACTAAGAATGTATATATATTCCATACTTTCTTAAAACAATCAACTTTACCTGATTTATGTTGTTCAAGTAATTTAAGAATTTTTTTCTTCTTAAAGAACTTTTCTGCGACTGGTGATTCAAACTTTTCCTTTATTTTATTATATAAATCATCTTCTCTAATCCAATTTCTTAATGGAACTGGAAAACCTAGTTTTGCATTTTTATGAGATGAATTTGGAATAACTGATTTCGCTGCCATTCTAAGACCTACTTTTGTTGTTTCTTCATTTACTTTTAAATGCATTGGTAATTTTCTCGCAACTTCATATACTTCTTTATCAAGAAATGGTGTTCTTGCTTCCAAACTAAATATCATAGTATTTCTATCTACTCCCGCTAAAAAGTCATTTACTAAACAGAAATAGAAATCTATTATTTGTCTTTTAATTACATCTGGTTCATTTTTATATTCATCATAATATGGTTTTGTTATATCTCTTGTATGTATTTGATTTTTTAATTTAATTATACTCATTGCTTCTTGATCACTAAATACTCTAGTGCAACCTATGAAATGATTTTCTAATTTTTGACCTCTTCTATAAATAAAGTTTAAACCTTTCTTTTCTCTTAATCTATAATCAGATACAAGAATCGAAGCTAAATGTCTTATAGGATATGGTATTTTATTATACCAAGCATGATCAACTTCTTCCCTAAAGTCACCGCCTGTATATCCACAGAATAATTCATCCGCACCTTCTCCAGAAGTAACTACTTTAACGTCTTTTGAAGCTTCTTTCGCAACAAAATAAAGGGCGATAACAGCAGGATCTGCAAGTGGTTCATCCATATAATACATAATCTTAGGAAATTCTTCTAAATATTCTTCTTTAGTTATTACTGATGCCTTATTTGTTATATTTAATGCCTTACATAAATCTTTTGCTTTACTAATTTCATCATACTTAGAATACTTAGTATCAAATGAAGCAGTATATGTTTTGTCTGGTTTTAATAATGAAACTACATATGATGAATCAACTCCACCACTTAAGAATGACCCTACTTCAACATCTGATATCTTATGATGTTCTACAGAATCCTTCATAGCTTCTTTTAGATCCTCAATTAATTCTTCATCACTCTTATCACTTGTTTCAAATTCAAACTTAAAGAATCTTTCAATATTAATTTTACCTTTTTTAAACGTTAATTGATGACCTGGATTTAATCTAAATACACCTTTAAAGAATGTTTCTTCAGTTGGAACTGAGTTAAAACATAAATATGCAGATAAAATATCTCCATTAAATTCCTTTACAAAGTCAGGATGATCTATAAAAGACTTTATTTCTGAACCAAATATAAATGTCTTACCAAATAAACCATAATATAGTGGCTTTATTCCCCATTGATCTCTTGCCATAAATAATTCTTTAGTCTTTTTATTATAAATAGCAAACGCAAACATACCTCTTAATTTAGTAGTTACTTTTTCTCCCCATTCTTCATAACCTTTAAGTAATACTTCTGTATCACAATTTGTCTTGAATTTATATCCACTAAGTTTTAAATCTTCTCTTAGTTCTAAGAAATTATATATTTCACCATTAAACACAATTACTAATGACCCATCATCATTTTCCATAGGTTGTTTACCATTTTCTAAGTCTATTATAGATAGTCTTCTATGACCTAGCGCAACATTACCCTCAACAAAATAACCAAACGCATCAGGTCCTCTATGAATTATTTTATTAGCCATTGCTTCTATTGTTTCTAATTTTGCTTTTTTACTTGATACATATCCTACTATTCCACACATAATATTCTCCTAATTCACAATTAAGATTATACCACTTATCATATATAAATAAAAGAAAAAAGAAACATTATTTTGTTTCTTTATCTGTATTTTTAATCTTAAGATTATGCTTTTCTCTAATTTTATTTTCTATTTCAGTAGCTAGTTTAGTATTTTCTTTTAGTAAAGCTTTTACTGTTTCTCTTCCTTGACCAATCTTATCTCCATTATATGAGTACCAAGAGCCACTTTTTTCAATAATTCCATCTTCTGCGGCAATATCAACAATTTCTCCTTCTTTACTAATACCTGTGCCATACATTATTTCAATATTAGCAGTCTTAAATGGAGGCGCAACCTTATTCTTAACTATTTTTACTTTAGTATAACTTCCAATAACATTTTCACCCTGTTTAATAGCTTCACTTCTTCTTACATCCATTCTAATAGATGAATAGAATTTTAAAGCTCTACCACCTGTTGTAGTTTCCGGATTACCAAATAATACACCTACTTTTTCTCTTAATTGGTTTATAAATATTGCGATTGTATTTGTTTTATTAATTGTACCAGATAATTTTCTTAATGCTTGTGACATTAATCTTGCTTGTAAACCTACATGGTTATCTCCCATTTCTCCTTCTATTTCTGCTTGTGGAACTAATGCCGCAACTGAATCGATAACAACAATATTAATAGCACCACTTTTTACTAAAGCATCACATATTTCTAATGCTTGTTCACCTGTATCTGGTTGAGATAATAATAGCTCATCTATATTAACTCCTAAGTTTTTAGCATATACTGGATCTAATGCATGCTCTGCATCTATAAATGCTGCTCTTCCTCCATTTTTTTGTACTTCCGCAATTGCATGTAGTGCGAATGTAGTTTTACCACTTGATTCTGGTCCATATATTTCTATTATTCTTCCCTTAGGATATCCACCTATACCTAATGCTATATCCAAAGATAATGATCCACTTGAAACAGCATCTACTTCTAAATGTGAATCACTTCCTAATTTCATTATTGCTCCCTTACCAAATTGTTTTTCAATATCTGTTAATACTTGTGATAATATCTTATCTTTATCATTTGTTTCATTAACTTTTGCCATATTTTGTTTTCCTCCTAACTGAATACAATAACATTATATAACATAAAAATTAGAAATGCAAGTCTTTTTCGAACAATTGTTTGTTTTTGTGTTTTTCTTTACAAAAACTGTATTTTTCCTAATAAAAAAAAGAATTTTATTACAAAATTCTTTACAATTATTATTTTTTTATGAAATATTTTTTATATAAATTATAATATTCGTATCCTGACACTAATGATAGTACAGTAGCAGTTATTAAGAAGAAATCATCTAACGCTATATTATATAGTCCCATAGGGAAATTACCTAATAATTTTAGTATAATACCTATCATTAAAAATGCTGTCTTAAATTTACCTGTTTTAATAGCACCTACTACTTCTCCATGTTCTCCAGAAATCATTTTTAATGTATTAACTACTGTATCTCTTGTAATTATTATTACAGGTATAATTGGATTTATATATCCTTGACCACATAATACTATTAATACTCCATTTACTAGTATTTTATCTGCTATAGCATCAGTTACTTTACCTAAATCAGTTACAGCATTATATTTTCTTGCTAGATATCCATCTAAAAAGTCAGTTACAGATGCAATAGCAAATAATACTGCTGCTATTACCATTTTGATATCTATGATTACTGTTCCATTTATTAAATATTTTGGAAAACTAAAATTGATCATATCAAATGGAAAAAGTAAAAATATAATAACAACAATAGATAATATTATTCTTCCAATTGTTAAATAATTTGGTATATTCTTATTAAACTCTTTCTTCATATATATCTCCTATTTTATAACTTACATCAAATGATGAATTACCTTCTGGTTTAAAAAATTGAAAATATACAAAAACTCCAACTGCAACCAATAATAATACTATCAATATTATATATATAGACTTTGGTATCTTATTTTTTTCTTCTGTTGCGGTATATGGAGACGCAATTTTAACATCTTCATTTTTTTCCTTCATTTTGCTTGCTTTTTCTATTTCTTCTAATGGTATTTTTGATGTAGATTCAAATACAAAGTCATTAAATTTATCAACAATTTCTTCAACGTCTAATCCTAAATATTTAGAATAGTCACTTACTATTGTTTTTAATATAAATTTATCCTTAAAGTTTTTATAATTACCATTTTCTATATCTTCTAATTGTGATACTTTGTAATTTAAATCTTCAGCCGCTTCTTCAACAGAAATACCTGTTGCTTTTCTAGCATCTTGTAATTCTTTACCAATATCTTTCATATATTCACTCCTTAAATAAAAATAATAATTCTAATAAGCCATGTTTTGTACCATAAAGGTGGCAAACATTTATCTATGACTAATCCTCGCACAATTGATTCAACTTCTCATTAGAGAGTTCCCCTCCCAAATTTTGGGTTTCTCGCTTGCGGGGTTTACCAACGTTTCACTTTTCGTTTTCAAGAAAATTCGTCACTGTGGCACTTTATGAAAATCGTTCATAGTTACCCTTAGAACTCTTTTCGCCGTTAGCTTACGCTACTATAGGTTATTTATTCCCTATACACAAACACTACTGTCATCTCAGAACAGTGCGAGCATGGACTTTCCTCTACATTACTTTTAAAATGCAGCGTTTGCCTAGAAATTATTATTCTTCGTCTTTACCATATATAACTTTTTCTAATTGTGATACTCTTCTTATTAAATCAAGATTAGAAACTTCTTTTTCACTTGATTTATATATTTGCATATTCTCATTTGCACTTCTTAATTGATGTTTTAAATCAAGTATTTGCTTATTTAATTCTTCAATTTTATCTTGATATTCCTTTTCTTTTTTAGCAAAAGTTTTATAATCGTTAATAACAATATCTAAAACTTTATCTACTTCTTGAGGTCTATAACCTCTTGCATCAAGCTTAAAATCCCAATTCAACAAAGTATCTGAACTTAAAACTATATCATTTTTCAATTTAAATCACCTAATAATAATTATAAAAAGAAATACTTCCTTTGTCAATTTACTATCGTTTTACTAGTTTTACATAATTTTGAATTTAATTCTGTTTTTATATTAATTACATCACTAATCGTATTATTTAAAACATAAATCAGATATAAATTGTTCATATTTCCTCCTTGCTAATATAATAGTTTTTCTAAAAAAATATTTCATTAGTTTCGACAATAGATATAATAATTAGAACAATAAGTACAAAAATAAATTATTTTTTTACCATTAAACCTATCTTTATAAGTAAAAATATAGTATAATTAAATAGGTGGTAATATGAACTATCCAAACAAAAAAAGTCTAGGAGTTAATTCTTATATAGATTACTCTAATAGAGGAATGACATTAGAAAGTGATATAAATAGTTCTAACAAATATTATTTAGAAAATGATATAGCTGTTGTTTATAAAAAACCTACACCTATTAAGGTAGTAAAAGTAGAATACAACAAAAGAATTAATACAAAAATAACAGAAGCATATTATGAAGTGCCATCTACAACTGATTATAATGGTTTATATAAAGGTAAGTATATTGATTTTGAAGCTAAAGAGACTAAATCAAAAACATCATTTAATTTAGCAAATATTCATAAGCATCAAATAACTCATCTTGAAAAAATTATAAATCAAGGAGGAATATCATTTCTAATAGTTAGATTTACTACTATAGGAAAAACATTTTTATTATTTACTGAAGATTTTATTGAA
This sequence comes from uncultured Muribaculaceae bacterium, assembly GCA_964548815.1. Classification (GTDB taxonomy): domain Bacteria; phylum Bacillota_I; class Bacilli_A; order RF39; family UBA660; genus RUG13038. The sequence continues at coordinate 20,748 of CAZJSD010000008.1, read as the reverse complement.
TATATTAATAATAACAATAGGAAATCAATTCCACTTAATTATTTTGAAGAAAAAGGATATATAATTAAGGATGGATATAATCCTGTGATTGATTATATTAAGATTATTGATAATTATATAGGAGAGAGATTATGAAAAAAATAGATTTTAAAGATACTGTTAATAAGATTATTAAGTATATAAAGGATTATCCAATATATGCGGTTGTTAATTTTTTAGCATTAGCGTTAGTTATATTTGCATTTTTTATAAGTGCCCTGTTAGGAGTATTCTTAGTGCTGATGTGGGTGCTCGGAATAGTATTATTTGTCAAAACTGGAGGTTATGAAAAAATGGTACATAAGAAAAAAGGAATAAAAAAGGATAGTAAAACTGAAAATAAAAATACAATTAATGATGATAGTAATTTATCAGTTAAAGCTAGAAAGAAGAAAAGAAGAAGAAGAAAATTCTTTAAGTTCTTATTAAATGTAGCTTTACTATTTATATTACTTGGATTAATCGCTGGAATTGTATTCTCAATATATATAGTAATAAATGCTCCAGATTTTAATCCAGATAATCTATATAGAGCAGAATCATCTACTATCTATGATAAAGATGGTAATCAAATTACTAAAATAGGTATTGAAAAGAGAAAGAAAATTACTTATGATGATCTACCTCAAGTATTAGTAGATGCGATAGTAGCAACAGAAGACTCTAGATATTATCAACATAATGGTTTCGATTTACCTAGATTTACTAAAGCTGCTGCTGGTCAGGTAATTAATAAAATTACTGGTCATGGTAATGCTGGTGGTGGTTCTACAATATCAATGCAGGTTGTTAAAAACAACTTCACTACAGTAGAGCAAACAATCACAAGAAAATTTACTGATATCTATATATCAATTTTCAAACTTGAAAAGAATTATACTAAAGAAGAAATATTAGAATATTATGTTAATACTCCTTTCTTAGGAAATGGATCTTATGGTGTTGAACAAGCTTGTCAAAGTTACTTTGGTAAGTCAGTATCTGATATAAACTTATCAGAAGCATCTATAATTGCTGGTTTATTCCAAGCACCATCTGCTTATGACCCATATAGATTCCCAGAAGAAACTGAAGAAAGAAGAAATACAGTATTATACTTAATGAGATTACATGGATATATAACTAAAGAAGAAGAAGAAATGGCTAAATCTATTCCTGTAAAATCATTATTAAAAGAATCTAATCCAGAAGTACAAGGAAACGAATTCCAATCATTTATAGATATAGTACTTGATGAAGTAGAAGAAAAAACTGGAAAGAATCCATATACTACAGGTATGAAAATCTATACAACACTAGATACAGGAAAACAAAGAGTTTTAAATGATATCATGAATGGTAAAACATGGGAATGGAAAGATGAATATATTCAAGCAGGTGTTGGTGTTCTAGATACTCAAACAGGAGCAATACTTGCAATTGGTGGAGGAAGAAATAGAACTGGTGAAAGACAATATAACTATGCAACAATGGTTAATAAACAAATAGGTTCTACAGCTAAACCATTATTCGATTATGGACCAGCTATTGAATATAATAATTTCTGTTTATCTACTCCATTCTACGATGCCCCATATACTTATTCTAATGGTGCAGCATTAAAGAACTGGGATGGTGGATACATGGGTGTTATTACATTAAAAGTAGCACTAGCAGAATCTAGAAATATACCAGCTGTTAAAGCATTCCAATCAGTAGATAATCTAAAAATAAAAGAATTCGTAACTAATTTAGGAATGACTCCTGAAATAGATTCAGAAGGTAGACTTCATGAAGCACATTCATTAGGAGCATTTACAGGAACAAATCCAGTACAACTAGCAGGAGCTTATGCTGCATTTGGTAATGGAGGATATTTCAATAAACCATATTCAGTAACAAAAGTTGAATATGTAGATACTGGTAAAACAGTAAGTCTAAAGAGTAAAAAAGTAAGAGCAATGTCTGAAGCAACAGCATATATGATTACAGATACATTATTATATGCGGTTGAAGGTACAGGAAATATTGGTGGTACAGTTTCAGGAGTAAGTCTGGCTGCTAAAACTGGTACTACAAATCTAGACGCTGAAACAATTGCACAATATGGTTATCCATATGGAGCAGTTAACGACGTTTGGACTGCAGGATATACACCTGAGCTTACAGTAGCTATTTGGTATGGTTATGACAAATTATTACCAGGTTACTATAACATGAACGGTGTTGTTAAGAACCAACTTTATAGACAAATAGTTGATTCATTAGTTAACAGAGATGTTAAACAGACCTTTGATATACCCAGCTCAGTCGTTAGAGTGTCGGTAGAAAAGGAAACATATCCAGTACAAAAGCCTAGTGCTAATACCCCTGGGGATATGATTGTATCAGAATATTGTAAGAAAGGTACTGAACCAAGTACAGTTTCTCCAAGATTTAACAAACTAGATACACCTAAAAATTTATCTCTAACGGAAACAGATAAAAAAGTAACATTAAATTGGGGTTCAGTTGCTCAACCAAAGACAACATCATTAGATTATTTCAAATCATATTACAAAGTATTATATGCACAACATATTGAAGAAAAATTTGCAGAAATGCAAGCAGCTAACGGAGCATTTGGTTATGCAATTATGGAAAACGGAAAACAGATTGACTTTACTACAAATACTTCATATTCATTAAATAAGCGAGAATATGATGCAGTATACACAGTAAGAGCAATGTATCAAAATAATGGAATAACACAAAGTGCTGATTCTAATGCAGTAAGTGTTACAGGTAAGAAAAAACCAATTGAGCCTGATGATTATGAAGTAACAAATAGTTCTTCTAGTAGATCAGCAAAAGTAAATTCTGAATTACTTAACTTAACTGGTGGAGTTACTGTTAAAGATCCAGATGGAAAAGATATAACAAAAGATTGTGATATAATCGCATCTAATTGTAGCCCAGAAAGTGGTTGTGAATTAGATAGTTCTAATGATTCAGCAACATTCACAGAAAAAGGAGAATATACAATTAGTATTAGTGTTTCTTATAAAGGAACAGAATTACCTTCTCCTAAGAGTATTACAGTTACAGTAACAGAATAAAAGAAAATAGAAGTAAAATACTTCTATTTTTTTATTCGTTTAACCAATCATAATCATATACTTCTTCTATTTTTTCTTCTTTAGTATTCTTTTTTCTTTTAATATCTTCTACATTTTTATATCCTTTTTTAGTCCAACTAAATAGTATAGAATCTATATATCTCATATTATGAACACCATTTAGAATAGCCTCTTTTAATGCTTCTTTTATTAATTCTTCACTAATATTACTCTCAGTCCACTTATTAATTATCTCTATTTCTGTAGGGCTTAAAACCCTACCAAATTCCTTTTCAAATATAGAATATATATCATTATCATTATTATTATCTTCATTATCTAATAAAATTGATGACATTTTATTAAAGAATAATTCTGTAGATATAAATTCTTCAATAACATCATTTTCATTCTTTCTCATTTCTATGGTAATGTAATTCTTTTCATTTAATTCATTTATTAATTCTAATACTTTTGAGCTTTCTATATTTAAATCAGAGCTAATCTTAGTAATATTAAACGTTATGTTTTCCTTTTGATTAATAAAGTAAAGTAATAATATAAAACTTAACCCATCTATATTTAATTTATCAAAATTCTTAACAATATATCCTGGGATTATTAAATCATCACTTACTTTAATCATATCATTAAGTCCTTTATTTTTCATTTTTATCACCACCATATTTTTTAATTATATACTCTTTTAATTCTTCTTTTTTATTCTTTAATTCATTAGTTAAAATTTTATACTCTAAATCAGACATTATGTCTCCTACTAACTTTCCAGGTTCTACTTTTAATAATTCACATATTTCTATAACACTTATATTAATATCGTCTTTTGAATATATAGGCAAATTATTATAATCATCTAATACACTTTTCTTATCTATATCTAATATTTCAGCGACAGTTAGAGGTATATAATTACCATATTTATATAACGCAAATGAATCTAATTTACCATATATTAATAATTCTCTAATCTTTTTAATAGTTTCTTTTTCTAATCTACTAAATGGATATTCATCAGAATATTTTATTTGAGCCCACATACCCAGTACATCAGATGTCTTTTTTAATTTATTAAATTTTATACCTAAGTACTTATCCATTTTATATTTATGTATAATATTAATACCATTCTCATAATTATTAGATCTAAAAATATAATTAAGTTCTTCTTTTTTCCTGTGGAAAGAAAGATTAATAATAGATTTAATATTCTTTTTAATAGCTTTTTCTAGATTCTTTTCTATTCTAAAATTTAAAGTGCACGCAAATCTAACCGCACGTAGTATTCTTAAAGAATCTTCTTCTATTTTCTTATATGGATCTCCAACTGCTTTTATAATTCTATCTGAGATATCCTTTTTAGCATTAAATAAATCTATTATATTACCATTACCATCCATACACATTGTATTTATAGTAAAATCTCTTCTATTTAAATCTGATTCTAAATCATCTACATATTCTATTTCTGATGGCCTTCTATTATCTTTATATTGAATATCTTTTCTAAAAGTAGTTATGTCGAAGTAATATTTCTTATATTCTAATTTTACTGAGCCATATTTTTCATCTATAATAATATTCTTTTTAAAGATTTTAACTAAATCCATTGGTTTAGCACTTGTACATATATCTATATCAGTAGAATTAATTGATAAATATATATCTCTAACATATCCACCTACTATATAAGCCTTAAAACCTTTTTTTTCTATCAGTTTTATTACTTCTATAGCTTTATCAAACATAATATCACCACCATTTTTTATATTATAACATGAAAAAAAACCATTTAAAATGGTTTTTTCTATTACTTATTAACTGCTTCTTTAAGTTTAGATCCAGTTTTAAATTTAACTGATTTACTAGCAGCAATTTTAACTACTTCACCAGTTCTTGGATTTCTACCATTTCTAGCTTCTCTTTTTGAAACGCTGAATACACCAAATCCAGTTAAAGTTACTTTATCACCTTTCTTTAAAGTTTCTGTTACTACGCTTTGGAAAGCTTCTACTGCTCTTGCTGAATCAGCTTTAGTTAATCCTGATTTTGCTGCAATAGCTTCAATAAATTCTAATTTTGTCATTTTTCATTACCTCCGTCTGACATATTCTGTAATAAGCACTCTATGCTTACATATATAAAATAGCATTTTTTTGCAATAAAATCAATAGTTTTTGTTATAAAATAAAGAAAAAATAGTATTTTTTATATTATTGTTCACTCAAAATTAATTTTTAAGTAAAAAATAGCTATAAAACTATAGCTATTAAATTATTAGAACCTTTATTTACTACTTTTGACAATGTATTTTGAAGTTTAAATCTTAGATTATCAGGCATAAGTGATAACTTAGCTTGTATACCTTCACCAACAATAGAATCTAAACTTCTTCCAAATATTTCACTCTTCCATATTTCTTCATTATTATCTTTATTTAAATAATCAATTAACTCTTTACATTGAACTTCTGATCCTATAATTGGTTCAAAAGTACTTTCTACATCTACTCTAATCATATGAATTGAAGACGCTACTGCTTTTAGTTTAACTCCATATCTACCATTTTGTTTTATTATTTCAGGTTTATCTAATTTCATATCTTTAATAGTTGGAACAGCAATACCATAACCAGTATTCTTAACCATTTTTAATGCATTCTTATATTCATCAAATTCTTCTTTAGTATCATTATATTCCTGAAATATAGATAATAGTTTTGCTCTACTATTTATACTTGTTCCTATTACCTCTTTTAATATATCATCATATAAATTATTAGGAGCACATAATGTAATAGTTACTTCGCCCTTTTCTGTATCTACGTTAGATACATATGCCTTTTCTATTTCATCACAACTAGTAAAATGATTATTAATAGCATCTACATCTCTTAGTTTATCTACTTCTACTACACTTTCCTTAATTTGATCAATATATATTTGCTTTAGAGGGTGTGTACTCTTTAGAGAACCTATCCAATCAGGTATTTGTACATTAACACTTAGTACAGGGAATTCATATAATGCTTCCTTTAGTATTCCATATATATCTTTTTCATTCATATTTTGTACAGATATAGGTAATACAGGAACATTATAGTTACTTCTCATCTTTTCAGATAATCTTTTTGTTTCCTCAGAATTAGGATTAACTGTATTTAAAATAATAATAAACGGTTTACCTATTTCTTTTAACTCAGATACTACATTTTCTTCAGCTTCTATATATCCACTTCTTGGGATATCACCTATACTTCCATCTGTTGTGACTACTATTCCTATAGTTGAATGATCTCTAATTACTTTTTCAGTACCTATTTCTGCAGCTTCTACAAAAGGAATATCTTCGTCATACCAAGGTGTCTTAACCATCCTAGGTTCTCCCATTTCATCTTCATAACCTTTCGCATCTTTTATTACATATCCTACGCAATCAACTAATCTAACATTACAATCAAAATCATCTACCCTTATCTTTGCAGAATTACTTGGTACAAATTTTGGTTCTATTGTCATTATTTGTTTACCACCTGATGTTTGAGGTATTTCATCTAAACATCTCTTTTTTTCATATTCATCTTGAATACTAGGAACAACTAAATTTTCTATAAACTTTTTTATAAAAGTTGATTTACCTGTTCTTACCGCACCTACTACTCCTAAATATATATCACCATTTGTTCTAGTAGATATACTTTTAATAATATCAATTTTATCCATATAATCCCTACTTTCTATAGTAAAACTTATGAATAAAAAATCAAAATATTACTAAAACATTTTATCTATATTATTTGGTACTTTATCATTAACAACTGTACTTATTATTTTATCCTCTTGTTCTTTACTTACTTCTTTACCAGTCATAGAACTTAGTTCTCTTATAACCTCTCTTAATGTTTTCTCATCCTTCATATTATCTCCTTGTAATTTCTTAGCAAGATTCATAATAGAAGATTTCTTAACATTAGTCTTCTTTTCTATTTTATTAAAAAAACTATCACTTAAGTTCAAGCTTATCACCTCTAACTTAATATATGATAGTTTCATTTTTTAGTTACTTATTACTTTAATTCAACATGATTTTCTTTTTGAAAATCACTTGTTTCTTCAATAGAATAATCTAATATTTCAAATTCAGCATTATATTTATCTATTGGAGTAACCGCTACCACAAATGTTGTATTACTATTATGATCATTATCTAAAGTTACTTCTCCAACTACATCAACACAATCATTTCCATCCATACAGTTAAACTTTTCATCAATATAATATAATTTTTTATTCTTATTACTTTTAAAATAACCAACATATGTAATTTTAGGAACTTCAAATATTACTGTTTTATCTGAGTCCGCTAAAGATTTAGTTAATTGATAGTTTCTAAATAATCTTCCTAATGTATACTTATCATATTCTATTGATTTAACATTTTCATCATTATTTATAGTTTCTTTTTCTTCTACTACTTCTTCTTTCTTAGTTGTTTTTTCATATAACAATAATACATTTAAACCTAATGAAAAGATAACTATACATATAAATAATACTTTCATTATATTTTTCATAAACACCTCTCCATTCTTTATAATCCTGCTTCACCTTTATTTTTAAACTGTAATTCTATTGGTGTCCCTTCTAAATCAAAGTTCTCTCTTATTTTATTTTCTAAATATCTTAAATAAGAAAAATGTACTAATCCTTTATCATTAACAAATAAATTAATTCTAATTGGTGAAACACCTACTTGAACTACATAATATATTTTTAATCTTCTTCCTTTATATGAAGGCGCTGGATTTAAATCATATGCATCTCTAATAACATTATTAAGTAAACTAGTCTTTAGATTACTCTTTGAATTATTATATACTTTTATTATTTCTGGCATAAGAGTATGAATTCTAGTTCCTTCTTTAGCGCTTATAAATATAATAGGAACATAACTTAAGAATTGAAATTCACTTCTTACTAGATTAGTAAATGATTTCATATCAGTATCTTTCATTAAATCCCATTTATTAATTACAATTACCATTGGTTTTCCTGCTTCTAAAGCATAAGATGCGATATGTTTATCATGTTCTATAATACCTTCTTCTGCATTAATAACTAATACACAGACATCACTTCTATCAATTGATTTCATAGTTCTTAATAAACTATATTTTTCAACTGATTCAAATACTCTTCCCTTTTTTCTTAAACCCGCAGTATCTATTACAACATATTCTCTTTTATCATATTTAAATATAGTATCTATAGAATCCCTTGTAGTACCAGCTTCATCACTTACAATTACTCTATCTTCTCTAAGTAATGCATTAACTAATGAACTTTTTCCTACATTTGGTCTTCCTATTATAGAAAATTTAATTCTTGAATCATCTTCTACTATATCTTGATCATTAAAATCTCTAACTACTTCATCAAGTAATTTATCAAAATTAGTCCCATGTTCTGCGCTTATACCTATATAATGTTCAAAACCCAATTCATAAAAATCATATAAATTATCTTTAGTTTTATTATTATCTATTTTATTAATCGCAACTATTACTTTCTTATTTGATTTATATAATATATCACGAACAACTCTATCATTAGCGTTTAATCCTTCTTTTCCATCTACAACGAATATAACTACATCTGCTTCTTCAATCGCAACTTCTGCTTGCAGTTTAATATCCTCATTAAATTTATCATTACTAATATCTATTCCACCAGTATCAATAATATTAAATCTATATCCTTTATAATTAGTAGTGCCATATATTCTATCTCTAGTTATACCTGGAGTATCTTCAGTTATAGATATTTTTTGTCTTAATATTCTATTAAAAATACTAGACTTACCTACATTTGGTCTACCTACTAACGCAACACTAGGAAGTTTCATCGCCATCACCTCTTTTTTTCTTTAAAGATTATACCAAAAAGTTCAAAAAAATAAAAGTATTAAAATAAAAAGTAGACTTTTAGTCTACTTTAGAAACTATTTCTTCTATTTCTTTATGAATCTCTGATTTACCTAATTTAGTCTTAATAGAGAATAATACTAATTTATCTTCTTCTCTTATATTTAGTGTTTCACTAATTAATTTTACTTGTTTTTCTCTATCATTTTTACTTACTTTATCTACTTTTGTCGCAACTACTGTTACTGGTAAATTATAATATTTTAAGAAATTATACATAAGTAAATCATCTTGTGTTGGTTTTATTCTAAAATCAACAAGCATATATATTCTTTTTAAATTATCTCTATTTTCAATATATTCCTCTATCATTTTACCAAATTTTGCTTGCATTTCTTTACTAACTGATGCATAACCATATCCAGGAACATCAACTAAATAGAACTTATCATTTACATTATAGAAATTTAATGTTTGAGTTTTTCCTGGTTTTGAAGATACTCTAGCAGCATCTCTTCTTTCTATAATACAGTTTATAAAACTACTTTTACCTACATTACTTCTTCCTACTAATAAGAATTCTGGTTTCTTATCTTCAGGATATTGACTTTGTCTAACTGCGCTAATTGTCAGTTCAACGCTATTAATTTTCATAATATTTCACCTGGCTTAATTATAACAAAATAAAAAAAATAAAGCAAATTACTACTTTATTTTTACTATCTTCATTAAATTAGTTGTATGTTCTTCATACATATTTTCTGTAAAACCACCTGTTACAACAACTAGATCATCAGGTTTAAGATTAAACTTTTCTTTAGCTATTCTAATTGAATTATCAATCATGTCATCAGTTGATTTAAAGAATTCAATTACTTCTGTTTCTACTCCATAATATAGACTTAAAGATCTCGCAACTTTTGCTTCATGGCATGTAGAGAATATAATGCATTCTGGTTTCATATTACTTAATTTTCTTGCTGTATAACCAGATAGTGTACCAGTTACAATTAATTTAGCATCTAATTCATTTGCTGATGCGACTGCTGATGTTGCGATTGTTTCAACTATATTATTCTTTCTATCAAAATTATAATCTCTATCATATTTAACATATGATTCTTGCTTTTCACAAATATCTGCCATTGTTTTAACTACATTTACTGGATATTTGCCAACAGTAGTTTCACCTGAAAGCATTACAGCATCAGTTCCATCTAATACTGCATTTGCAACATCAGATACTTCCGCTCTTGTTGGTCTTAGGTTTTCTTTCATAGATTCAAGCATCTCTGTTGCGACAATAACAAATTTTGAATGCGCTCTACATCTTTTTATTATATCTTTTTGATAATGAGGTAAATCCTCCATGGAAGCTTCTACTCCAAGATCTCCTCTTGCGACCATTATTCCATCAGATACACCAATTATTTCTTCTATATTTTGAATTGCCATAGTGTTCTCTATTTTAGAAATAATCTTCATATCTGAACCTTGTTCTTCAATTATTTTTCTTATTTCTTCTACATCTTCCTTGCATGATACAAATGAGGCTGCTAAAAAATCTCCACCATTTTTACAAGCAAATATAATATCTTTTCTATCTTTTTCACTCATAAATGGTACTTTTAAATGTACTCCTGGAACATTTAAACTCTTTTTAGAACCAAGATTACCTCCAGAAATAATCTTACAAGTAACACCATCTTCTTCTTTAGATATTACTTCTATTTTCATTAAACCATTTTCAAGTAATATAGAATCACCTATCTTTAAAGAATCAATGGCTTCTGGATGATTAACTGAAAATCTATTAATATCACCTAAAACATGGTCTTTAACCACTCTAATTACATTACCATCTACTAATTCTATAGAACCATCTACTAATTCATCATTTCTAAATTCAGGTCCTTTTGTATCAAATAGTAAACCTATATTCTTGCCTGTTCTTCTTCTAACTTCATTAACTGAATTCACTATTTCCATACTATTTTCTTCATCAGCATGAGAAAAGTTTATTCTCGCAACATTCATACCTTCTTTTACCATTTGTTCCATTATATCTGGATTGATACTAGATGGACCAATACTACATACTATCTTTGTTTTTTTCATACTATCACCAATATCATTATACCATAGTAAAATTATAAAGAACAACTAATATTTAAGTTGTTCTTATATCTTTATTAATAATTATCTATTTCAGGCATATCAATGCCATATTCTCTTATATAATCATGATGTTTTTGAAGCATTTCATAACAATAATCCCTTAATCTATCTTCATTTTCTACATATACATATCTTAATACATCTAATACTAGATGATATCTATCTATTTCATTTTGAGCTCTCATATCAAATGGCGTTGTTATTGTGCCTTCCTCTTTATAACCATGAACATGTATATTCTTATTTTCTCTATCATAAGTTAATTCATGTATTAAATTAGGATATCCATGAAATGCGAATATAACTGGTTTTGAACTAGTAAATAAATTATTAAACTCTGTATTTGTTAATCCATGTGGATGTTTTCTATCAGACTCTAGTTTCATTAAATCTACTACATTTACTACTCTAACATTAATATTTAAGAATTCTTTTAATATTTTCCTTGCGAAGAATACTTCTAAAGTAGGTGTATCACCAGACGCTGCTAACACAACATCAGGATTATTATCACTTGCCCATTTAACTATATCCGCACCTCTTTTACATAACTCTTCTGCTTCTTCTTTATTAAACCATTGAAGTCTTGGATGTTTTGACGCTACTATTACATTTATATAGTTCTTAGTTTTAAGTGAGTGATCAACAGTACTAATTAAAGTATTAGTATCAGGTGGAAGATATATTCTAGTTATATCTGCTTTTTTAGTAACCATATGATTTAAGAAACCTGGATCTTGATGAGTATAACCATTATGATCTTGTTGCCATATATGAGATGTTAATAAAATATTTAAAGAAGATATTTCTTTTCTCCAAGGAAGTTCTTTTGTTACTTTTAACCATTTAGCGTGTTGAGATACCATTGAATCAATTACTCTTATAAAAGCTTCATATGAAGTAAATAATCCATGGCGACCAGTTAATAAATAACCTTCTAATAATCCTTCACACATGTGTTCTGATAGAACTGAATCAATTATTTTACCATTTTTTGATAAATATTCATCATTTTCATTAATACTTCCATTAAATTTTCTATCAGTTTTTTCAAAACAGAAATTTAATCTATTAGAAAGTGCTTCATCAGGAGTAAAAATTTTAAAATTATCATTATTTTCTAACACTTCACCTAAATATTTGCCAAGTTCCAGCATATCTTGTTTTTTAACTGCGCCAGGTGTATCAAAATCTATCATATATTTATGAAAATCAGGTAAATTAAGTTCTTTTAGTAACAATCCACCATTAGTATTTTTGTTACTTCCCATCCTTTTCTCACCTTTTGGAAGATAATTTTTTATATCTTCTAAAAGTTTTCCATCTTTATCAAAGAATTCATCTATTTTATAACTTCTTAACCAATTTTCAAGTGGAATTATATTTTCAGGATGATCTTCATCAACTAATAGGGGTACTTGATGTGATCTAAATGATCCTTCTACCATTTTACCATCTACCATCTTTGGACCTGTCCATCCCTTTGGAGTTTTTAATATTATCATTGGATATATTGGCCTTGATTCATCTTCTGAATTTTTAATTCTTTTTATTTTTTCAATGGCATCATCCATAACACTTGCCATCTTCACATTCATTAAATCTATATTGCTGCCTTCAATTATAACTGGATCATAACCATATCCTTTAAATAAACTTATTAATTCATCATTAGATATTCTTGAAAGCAAAGTTGGATTACTAATTTTATAACCATTTAAATGAAGAATAGGTAAAACTATCCCATCACTCTTTTTATTTATTATCTTATTTAAATGCCAAGAAGTCGCAAGAGGACCTGTTTCTGCTTCACCATCACCTACTACACAAGCAGCGATTAAATTTGGATTATCTAATACCGCTCCATATGCATGCACTAATGAATAACCTAGTTCTCCACCTTCATGAATAGAACCTGGATCTTCTGGTGCGCAATGTGAGGAAATACCTCCTGGAAAAGAAAACTGTTTAAATAATTTCTTTAATCCTTCTTTATCTTCAGTTATTTCGGGATATATTTCTGAATAAGAACCTTCTAAATAAGTATTTGATACTAAGAAATTGCCTCCATGACCTGGGCCAGATATATATATCATATTTAAATCATATTTATTAATAACTCTATTTAAATGCATATAAATAAAGTTCTGACCTGGAACTGTTCCAAAATGACCTACTATTTTCTTTTTAATATCTTTAATCTCTAGTGGTCTTTCTAATAGAGGGTTATCACGTAAATATAGTTGGGCAACTGATAAATAATTAGCAGCATTAAAATATCTTCTTAATATGTTTAATTCTTTTTCATCTACCATATATATATCCCTCTCTATTCTAATCATATTATATAATAAAATGAAAAAAAATTAAAGAAATTATAAATATTTCTTTAATTCTTCTATTTTTTCTTGTTCAAATTCTAAAAAATCCTTAGCATATTCATAATCTTCATCTGGCAACTTATCTTCATAATCATGTAATTTCTTTTCCATATTAATACTTCCCATAGAAATACCTTGTATTAATAAATCTGCCATATGTGAATCTGAATTATCAGATAATACTTCCTTTTTAACACCCATATTAGCCATCATTTTACCCATAAAAGATGTTTCTTCAAGTTCACAATTATTCTTTTCTAATACCTTCTTTGAATGCTTTTTATATTCAGTAAAACCACCTATTATATCATCTAGGATATTCTTTATTTTATTATCCTTATCCTTTAAATCCTTCTTTAATTCTTCTAATGAACTTAAACTCATTTCACTATCTTGATAAATATGTTTATATATTTCAATTATTTCATTCATACTATACCTCCATTTATATTATGGATAAAAATAATAATTATATACAAAAAAAGAATAGGAATAATTCCTATTCAATATCAATATACTTTCTGTTTGATTCTAAATTTTTCTTTGGTACTTCTACTTTAAGAACACCATTTTCAAAAGATGCTTTAATATTTTCTTCATCAATATCTCCTAAATAGAATGCTCTTTGAACTCTACTATGGAAATGTCTTTCTCTTCTAAGATATTTCTTATCTTTATCTTCTTCTTTATTATCTTCTTTCTTTTCTGCAGTTATTATAATGTTTCCATCTTCTGCTTCTACTTTAATATCTCCTTTATCGAAACCAAAAGCTGAAGCTTCTACTACATATTTTCCATCTTTTTCATAAACATCACATTCCATTCTTTCCTTTGGTCCATGTGGTCCTCTTGGTTCTCCAAAATCAAACATATCATCAAATAATCTATCTGGTAACAACATAAACATCTCTCCTTTCGTTACTTAGATATAATATCACATATTAAACTACTTATTTCACTTGGATTATCTATAGGTAATCCTTCAATTAAACGAGCTTCTGAATAAAGTATTTTAGTATACTTTTCAAATTCCTCTTTATTATTATTGTATAAATCTATTAATTTATCCTTTATTGGATGATTTTCGTTTATTTCAAGTATAGCTTCTGCCTTAACAGTTTCATCTGTAGGCATAGCGTTAATTACTTTTTCCATTTCTAAACTAATATCACCCTTACTACTTAAACATACTGGATGATTCTTTAATTTATTTGTAAATCTAACTTCTGATACATCTACAAATCCTTTCATAGATTCAAACATATCTTTGTTATCTTCATTTAACTTCTTAGTTTCTTCTTTAGATTTTTCATCTTCTAAATCATTTTTTTCTTCTTTTATATTAACAAACTTTTTACCCTCATATTCCATAAGAGCATTAATCATAAACTCATCAATATAATCTGTTAAATATAATACATCAATATCTTTTTCTTTATAACTATCCATTTGAGGAGAATTATCTATCTTATCAATTGTTTCTCCTGATGCATAGTAAATAGAATCTAATTCGTTATTATCTATATATTCTTTAAATGTTACTAAATCTTTTTTCTTTGATGAATAAAGTAATATTAAATCTTTTAACTTATCTTTATCCATACCAAAATTATTATATATACCAAACTTTAATTGTGGACCAAAAGCTTCAAAGAATTTTTTATAATTATCTCTATCATTATTAAGCATATCTTCTAATTCTTTTCTTACTTTTGTATCTATATTTTTCGCAATTAACTGAATAGATTTAGTTTGTTGAAGCATTTCTCTACTAATATTAAGAGAAATATCTTCTGTATCCACTACTCCTTTAACAAACGCTAAATAATCTGGTAATAGATCCTTACATTTATCCATTATAAGAACACCATTTGAGTATAAACTAAGTCCTTTTTCATACTCTTTTGTATAATAATCCATAGGAGTATGAGAAGGAATAAATAATAATGCTTTATAAGATACCATACCTTCCGCACTAGTATGAATAACTTTAAGTGGTGCCTCATAATCATAATACTTATCTGAATAGAAATTATTATAATCAGTATCTGTTATCTTACTCTTATCTTTTTTCCATAAAGGAATCATAGAATTTAAAGTTTCATCCTTAAATACTATTGGATATCTAATATAATCTGAATACTTTGTTACCAAAGATTTAATCTTATAATCAGTTATATATTCACTATATTTAACATCCTCTGTATCATCTTTCATATATAGAGTAATTGTTGTACCATTATTAGTTTTAGTACCTTCTTTTATTGAATAACCTGATGCTCCATCACTTTCCCATATATATGATTTATCAGAGTGTATACTCTTTGATTCAACTACTATCTTTTTACTTACCATAAATGCTGAATAAAAACCAACACCAAATTGACCTATAATATCAATATTTTTCTTTTTATCCATCATTTCTTTAAAAGCAAGTGATCCACTCTTTGCGATAGTTCCAAGGTTGTTTTCAAGTTCTTTTTCATCCATACCGCATCCATTATCATTAATAATTAATGCTTTATTAGTTTCATTAACTGATAATTCTATCTTTAAATCTTTCTTTTTAACACTTACATCTTTATTAGTTAAAGACTCATAATATATCTTATCTAAAGCATCAGATGCATTTGATATTAACTCTCTTAAGAATATATCTTTATTAGTATAAATAGAATTAATCATAAGATCTAATAATCTTTTAGATTCACTTTTAAATTGTTTCTTCATTTATTCACCTTCTTACATAATAGTTATACCACATATATTAGCACTTGTCAATAGTGAGTGCTAATATATAATAAAAAATTAAGAAGCTTATAATTACTTCTTAAAAATATTTATTTTAGCAAATTCTTATTCTTTCCAGTCACTAATGCCTTTGCATCAGAAAAACAGTTTAATTGATTAATTGTAGATATCTTATCTGCTCTAGATAGTATTCTTCCTTCTAAATATATACTTTTTGAAATAGATATACTACCTATCTTACCTCTATTTGAGCTATTTATTATCATTTTTTTATGTTTCTTAGATATATTTTTTATTAATTTATAATTATTTAATTCTAGTTCATTTGTCTTGCTTTCTTTGAATGATAATACAGGCAAAGGATACATATGATGTATAATCCCATCAATTAATACTTGTGCCTTATAATCATCTTCAAATTCTTCCTTAAACCAATTAATTGAATTAATAACGGCCTCTATTGGATGAGAAAAACCATGTTTATGAAAGAATGCATCTTTTTTCATAAAAGTATTTTGCCAAGGCAAAGTATATAAATCATGCATCATTGATACCTTTAAAGATAATTCTAAATTAATTATATCTCTCTTACTATTACATAATAATAGATATGTAATAATAGTATTCTCTAATATATGTTCTCCCAAAGTAGTATTTCCATGATGTAAAAATTCTGATGTACATCTTCTTTGAAATTCTTCATGTAGAAATATATTTTTTATTACTTCATATATTTCATCTCTTTCTACTTCATGAAGTTCATATTTATCAAATAGTTTTATTAAAATGTTATAACTGTTATACATATTTTACTCCCACTTTTATATTATAACATTTATTCATAAAAATATTTATTAAAAATTATTAAAAAAAGAGTGATTAATAATTTTCACTCTTTAATTCAAAATATGATTGTGGATGATTACATACTGGACATACTTCTGGAGCATATTTACCTACTACAACATGTCCACAATTTCTACATATCCAAATGCATTCTTCATCTTTAGAAAATACTACTTTATCTTCAATATTCTTAAGTAATTTTCTAAATCTTTCTTCATGATGTTTTTCTATTTCTCCAACCGCTCTAAACTTAAAAGCAAGTGCTTTAAATCCTTCTTCCTCAGCTGTTTTAGCGAATTCTTCATACATGTCAGTCCATTCATAATTCTCTCCATCAGCAGCTTCTTTTAAATTTTCTGCTGTATCAGGAATTGATCCTCCATGTAACTCTTTATACCACATTTTAGCATGTTCTTTTTCATTATTAGCAGTTTCTTCAAATAAAGCTGCGATTTGTTCATAACCATCTTTTTTAGCTTTACTAGCAAAATAAGTATATTTATTTCTAGCTTGTGATTCTCCAGCGAATGCCTTTCTTAAATTTTCTTCTGTCTTAGTTCCTTTTAAATCCATATTATCACCTCTATCCTTAATTATACACTAAAATAATGGATATTCCAAATTAGTTTTTGCGATTATTTTAAATAATTCTATAGTCATTTCTTTAACTAATTGGTTTATTTCTTTTGATTGTTTTACTAAATTTAAAATAAGTTCTTTTTTCAATTGTATTTCCATAAGATCTTTAATACCATTATCTTTCATTATTTTAAAGATTTCAGTTACAAATAATTTTCTTTTTTCATCATCGTAATTATCAAGCCATCTAGTAAATCCTTCATCAAATACCTTTGAAGATCTACTCAACACATCTTTTTCTAAATGATCAAAACTAACTTGCCAAGTTGTTAAACTATGTGCCATAAATCCCTTCTTATTTGATTTAACTACTACATAATCATTCTTATGTCTAAGTAATAAACCCACAATAGAATAATTAGGAATAATATGTATATACCTAGATTCTATTTTTTTATAATAATTAGATTCTATTTGTGCTTTTCTAAGTCCTTGTCCATCATTACTATATATATTTTTAATCTTTTTCTTTACAAAATAATTAGCGTACATTGATGCGGTTAAAGCTAAATTACCACCTTTAGAATGACCTCCAATTATTAATTTACAATTCTTTAATGTGAAGTTTTTATCTAAATAAGATTTTGCTAATACTTGTGCTTTAACAGGAAAATTATATGCCATCTTACAATCTTCTTCCCATCCGCTTAATAAACTATCAGTACCTTCAAACGCAACATAATAATCCTTCTTGTTTATTCTAAATGTTACCGCAGAAAATTGAGAACTATCATCACCTTCATAAGTATAGTTCATCATTTCAATATCTTTAAAACGATTAGTGTTGTATACTTCTTCTAGTAATTTTACCCCTTCTTTAACCGCAAGCATTTCCTTGGCCCTTGGTTTATAACTCTTCTTAAATTTATCATACGCATCATGAATAGTTATTGATCCTCTTGTTTCAGGAACTACCCCAGTAAAATTAATATATGATAAACAAGAGAATACCAAATTATCTACTTCATTAAATGGTCTATTTTCAAAAGTATAATCTCCATAATACTTTGCATAATCAAATATATTCATACGTTACTCCCTTCTTTCTCTTTAAAAATTATAAATTAATTATACAATAAATTAGAAAAAAGATAAAACATTAAATTTTATCTTTCTCTATTTTAAAAATATAATCTTTATCATAATCAATAATAATAGTATCACCATAATTTATTTCACCCGCAATAATCATTTTAGATACTTTAGTTTCTATTACTCTAGATACATATCTTTTAAGTGGTCTTGCGCCAAAATTAACATCATAGCCATTTTCTATTATTACATCTTTAGCTTTAGGAGTTAATTCAAATTTAATATTAATATCTTTTAATCTATATTCTATATTACTAATTAATTTATCTAATATTTCTCTAATAGATTCTTTACTTAATGCATCAAACATAATTATTTCATCTATTCTATTTAAAAATTCAGGTCTAAAGTAATTATGAATTTCCTTTGATACTAAATCTTTATTTCCTTCTAGTATTAAATCACTACCTACATTACTAGTCATGATTATAATAGTATTTTTAAAGTCTACAGTTCTTCCTTGTGAATCAGTAATTCTTCCATCATCAAGTATTTGAAGTAATAAATTTAATACCTCTGGATGAGCTTTTTCTATTTCATCAAATAGTACTATACTATATGGATTTCTTCTTACTTTTTCAGTTAATTCTCCACCTTCTTCATAGCCAACATATCCTGGAGGAGACCCTATTAACCTACTTACACTAAACTTTTCCATATATTCTGATGCATCTATTCTAACCATATGTTTTTCATCATCAAATAACTCATACGCAAGTGTTTTAGCAACTTCAGTTTTACCTACTCCAGTTGGACCTAAGAATAAGAATGAACCTATTGGTCTATTAGGATCCTTAATACCACTTCTAGACCTAATAATAGCCTCACTAACAAGCTTTAAAGCATTATCTTGACCCTTTACTCTCTTTCTCATGTTCTCTTCTAAATTAAGTAGTTTTTCCTTTTCAGAAGACTGTAATTTACTAACTGGTATATTAGTCCATTTAGATATAACAGAAGTAATATCGTCACTAGTTACTGTATCACTAAGCATAGTATTATTACTTCTCTCTTTTAATGATTTTAATTCTTCTTCAAGTTTAGGTATATCTCCATGGCGAAGTATTGCGGCTTTTTCTAAATCATATTCATTTTCCGCTCTATCTAGTTCAAATCTAGCTTTTTCTAATTCTTTTTTCTTTATATTAATCTTATTATTAATATCTTTTTCTTCTTCCCATGAACTCTTTAATTTAGTCTCTTTTTCCTTTAAAGATTCTAATTCTTTATTAATTTCTTCCTTTCTTGTCTTAGATAATTCATCTTTTTCTTTTTTTATTGCTTCTTTCTCTATTTCTAATTTCATTATTTCTCTAGAAACAGTATCTAATTCAGTAGGAACAGAATCCATTTGAACTCTTAACCCAGCACATGCTTCATCAACTAAATCTATTGCTTTATCAGGTAAAAATCTATCAGTAATATATCTATTTGATAATGTTGCGGCACTTACTAAAGCCTTATCCATAATAGATACACCATGATATATTTCAAATCTTTCTTTTAATCCTCTTAATATAGTAATAGCATCTTCTACTGTAGGTTCACTAACTATAATCTTTTGAAATCTACGCTCTAACGCACCATCTTTTTCAATATATTTTCTATATTCATTTAAAGTAGTCGCATCAACAACATGTATTTCACCTCTTGCTAAACAAGGTTTAAGTATATTAGAAGTATCCATAGCGCCTTCAACCGCACCTGAACCTACTATTAAATGTATTTCATCAATGAACATAATAATATTACCTTCAGATTTCTTTACTTCATTTAATACATTTTTTAGTCTTTCTTCAAATTC
>CAZJSD010000007.1:0-35576 GCA_964548815.1 uncultured Muribaculaceae bacterium | reverse complement strand
TATAATCATGATTTTTTATTAAACACTCTACTATCTTTTTTCTATTTAAATCAAACACTCCTAAAGAGTCTGTATAATCAGTTTCTCCTTTTTCATTTTTCCAATCATTATCTTTCCAACTATATGGACTACTAAAACATAATCCATATATATAATTAAAAAATAAATTATAATCAACTGCTGATGGATTATCTAAAAACATTTGATCAATTCTGTTAATACTTGGATATCTAACAATACAAATATTATTTACATTAATATTGCAATCATATAATGAATTAATTGCTATTTGTAACGTTTTTCCTGTTAAAACATTATCATCAAACAAGTCTACATTTGAGTTTTTAAAAATTTCAGAATTTATTAAACCACTAAAATCTTTGATATTAAATTTTCGTAAATCTAATAATTGCTTGTTCTTATATCCAGATACTTCTTTATTAAATTTTAAAATTAATAATTTTTCAATTCTATTTTGATCAACTATTTTAGCCAGTATTGGAAGTTCTATACCTCCATAACTTAAACCGCATGCGTTAGCATATTTATTATTATCACAGTTTTCTTTATATAAAGATACTGCTATATAGTTTTCAGCAAAATTATCAATTTCTCTATATGCTCTATAATTTTTAGAATAATCTTCAACCTCATTATCATTTAATTCCTTCTGCATATTATCAAGCAATACTTTCTTCGACTCATTAATTATTGAAACAATATTATCTTTATCAACTATATATTTGTTTTCAAAACATACTTTGCTCATTAATCTTTCAATCTCCATTATAGTTGTATATAAATTATTGTTACGATTTTTTCCTTCTAAAGAAATATCTAGCAAAATATTATTATCAAAATAGTTAGATACCAAATAATGATTTAATAAAATCAACAGAATATTTCTGCAATTATCTAAAACACCTAATAATAATTTTTTATGAATTTGATCATTTAAAGTTTTTGTTGATAAAATTGCATTAGTAGAATTAGTTAAAAAATTTGCATTGTTCTCATACCAATTCATAACATCTTTCTTAGAAGTCACATCTTTTCGATTAATACTCAATCTATTTGATATAAAATAGTAATAAGTTTTTGAGCCTCTAAGAAGATAATTACTATTATCTCTTAATGAATACATTAGAGAATCATTTTCCTCGGATAACCATAGGTCTTTTAAAGGGCTGTTTTTTAATAGTTCCATCTCATACATTGGAATTATTATGCTACCGCTTTCTTTATCAAACAACTCATCTATTCCATTACAATTATTAAAATTTTTGCTTATTAAATCATTATATTTTTTTAAAAGTTCTTGCCTTCCCGTTACTATATTTCTTTCAACTTTAGCAAGATTATATTTATAACTATCTTTATCTGCTTTTTCCAAAGTTACAGTAGGCAAAATCTTAGCGTTTTTTACAAGTTGTAGGGTCGCTTCTACTCCTTTCAAAATATTTCCGTAATCATCAAATATTGGAAAACATGAGTCATAAGAACCATTTGTTTTATCAACACTATAACCTTGATTACAATTTAACATTGCATAATCATTACCTCGTATATCTCCGCAATCTCCAATTCTAATCATAGAATTTTGAGGGACTCCAATTATCTTTTCTGTTCTTTCAATAGCTTTATCTTTAGTGGCTGTACCTATTTGAATAACTGGATTATTTTTATATACACCTCTTGTTAAATAAATACCATTTAAACCATTGTTATTTATATATTTATTAATAATATCAAATATTGAATTGATAACATTGTCATCATAAGTATTAAAAACCATTCTCACATTTAATATTTGTTTTGTTTTTAAGTCTTTAGAATAAGATATATCAAAATAACCACTATTTTTTAATTTGTTTTTAATATTTATAATCATTTTGTCTATTATTAATAGTTCATTTAATTCTTCTTTCGTAGTGATATAAATATTATCATTTAAAAATCCTTCTTGTGAAGTTACATTACTATAGAACAATCTCGCACCATCATTTGTCAAAACATAAATTCTCTTCATATCGCTTTCAGTAATATTTTTACTAGTTTTTATACGATAATAAATATCATGTTTTAAATCTTCTAATCCAGTTTCTCCACGGCCTGTTATAAACACAACTGGAATTTTTCTTGATAATAATTCAATAATCATATCTATTGCTCTACTATCAATATTTTTAGAATCCTTCGTAGTTAATGTGCCATCAATATCAAAACAAACTGCATTATATTTTTGCTCTAATGACTTAAGATAATTCTCAAATAAGATATTTTTTCCCATATTATCTACCTCTTTAGTAAAAACTCTAAACTTTTAACTTTTTCCTCAGTATCTTTATCAATTGTAGAGTCAAAAATCAAACCTCTTCCTCCATTTTCAATCCATCTCTTAATATTCTTTTTAGAATCATCTATTAATAATTGACTATTCGGAATTACTACTTGATATTTTTTAACTCCTGGTGGAACGAAAATCACTGGGCACATAATCTTTAAATCTTCTCTCAACACTTCGGTTTTTACTTTCATTTCTTGAAGAGTATGAATTTTTGTTAAAATTGCTATGTTCTTTTTTAAACTTTCAAGTTCTTTTATTATTTCAACAGAGTTATTTATTGACTTAGCTTTTTTTAAAATACAATCCCATTCTTCTGGATGTAGATTCGTATATTCAAAATATGTATCAAATTCACTTTTATTTTTGTGATAATGAAGTCCTAAATCATATTTTCTTTCTAACATTCTTTCTTCAGAATCCAATATTACACCATCAAAATCAATGAATGTATATTCATTTGTCATAAGTGTTTCCCCCTCTCAAATATATTATAACATACAAAATTGAAATATTTTGTCTTTTTTATTTAATATTAGTAATTCTTTTTAATTCAAAATGCCTTATATCGTTCCTTAATTCACAAAAAGCAGTAACATAATAGTTTCCTTTATATTCGAATAAATGAAGTGGATGGATTACTCGTTTTGATTGCCCACCATCAATATCATTATAAACAATTTCAACCTTATCATTTTTGTTAATCGCAGTTTCAATCAATTTTTCAATTTCACCTGGCGTTTTTAAATTTATATTTGAAATGTATTTACTTTTCTCATCGTAAATTGAATACATTTTTTTTGATTTATCCAAAAGTTCTGTTAGTTTATCTAAATATTTAAAGTCATACTTTGATAATAAATTATAGATGTTTTCTAGCAATTGAATATCATACTTATTGATGCTAGTATAATTTTTGATTCTGTCTATCATAAAATAACCGCCATTTGGTCCTTTAAATGATTCAATTGCAATTCCATTTGAACAAATTTCGTTTTTATAATAACGTATCATTCTTTCTGATACACCTAATTTTTCAGATAATTCTTTCAATGTATAAATATTTCCTGTATTTAATAAATCTATCATATACATCATCTTTGATAATTTTCCCATAATGTCTCCTCATTTAAAGCTATTATACCATAGTTTTTTCATTAATAAAGAGGTCATAATATTATTAGTTTTAGGGTCATTTTCATAATAAATCTATTTATTATATTTAATTTTTAAAAAAATACGAGCATATACACGTTATCTTAAAAGTACTACCTGGTTCATAATTCATCCATATAGGTAAATTTCTATTAATTTCTTCTACACTATAATTTTGATAATTATTTGGATCAAAATTTGGTCTAGAACTCATACCTAATATTTCACCGTTATTTGGATCCATCGCAATTGCAATAGCGTGTTCTGGATTATATTTACTAACTGCGTTATTTAACTCTCTTTCTATTGATTTTTGTACTTCATTATTTATTGTAAGCATTATATTCATACCATCTGTTGGTTTTTCATATATCTCATTTAGTTTTAATCTATTCCCTTTTGCATCACTAAAATATTTAATTGAGCCACTTTTACCTGTTAAATAACTATTATATTTTAACTCTAATCCAGATAAACCTTGATTATCTATACCTACATAACCTAAGACATGAGATAAATTTTTATCATAAGGATATGTTCTTTTAGATTCTTTTACTAAATAAACTCCCTCTATATTTAAGGAACTTATTTTATCTGATACCTCAAAAGATAACTTTCTTCCTTCAGGATGAACTCTTTCTATAGATGTTTTCTTATAAACATGCTTTTTCATTTCTTCTTCAGATACATTTAATATCTTTGATAATTCTTTAACTGCTCTATCTTTTTCTTTTATTTGATTAGGTATAAGAACAAGGGATGTTGTTGTTAAATTACCCGCAAGTAAATCCATATTTCTATCATATATATTCCCCCTATTTCCTTCTATGGGTAATTCTCTACTCCATAAATCTGATGCTAATTTCTTTAATTTATCGTACTTAAACACTTGAATATAAAATACCTTAAATATTATCACTAAAAAAATAATTATAAGTAAAAGAAAAAATAATTTAATTCTAAAATGTATATCTTTAAAGAACATATTATTCACCAGTATAAGTATATGATTATAAAATAAAAAAAGACATTTATATCTTTTTTAATGTCTTTTTAATTATTTTTTAAAGTATAAATAATCATCTGTTTTATGAAAGATTATAAAGTATACTAGATTAATAAATATAAATAATATAACAGCTTTAATAATCCATTCAATATAGTTATCTACTTTAAATCTATCAAATATCAAAAATGAAATAATAAATGTTACAGAAAATATAATTATATAAAATAGTTGTCTTAAGAAATATTTTTTAATAGGACTATTAAAATGATCTTTTAAAATTATTAATGGTTCTTTCCAAACAGTTGTTAATAACCTTGAAATAATAGTTGCGATAAATATACCCGGAAGTCCAATATAATAACCTAACAACCATGTAAGAATTATATTAAGTATTGATCTTGCTACTATAACTCTTCTTACTTCATTAAATAATCCCATTGTTTCTCTATATATCCATACTGGATTAATAATATTTTTAAAATAAAAATCTAATACTATTGATAAAACTGCCAAACTACTTATCAAGAATTTTTTTCCTATCCATAGCGTAATAAAATCATTAAATAAAATAAATAAACAGATACTTGTAACTGATATTAACCATTGCATAATAAATACAAATTTATAAAAGATATAAACTTTTTTCTCATTATCATTTCCAGCTGTTAAATTACCAATACTTGAAAAAATAGCACTTATAATAATATTAATAAAACTTGATATGGCAGTTATTATTAAAGCGTAATTAGAATAATAACCCACAACACTTAAACCTAACAAAATAGAAATAAATATATTATCAGTAGAGTTAATTATCACAACAGATAACTTATATATAAACATTCCCTTCATCTTAGATATTATATTTTGTTTTGTTTTTTTATCTAATTCTTGATTATTCTTTTCTCTTAAGAAAGGATATAATTTCCTTGCTTTATAATAAGATAAAATATTTATCAACACCGTAGAGAAACATTGCATTATTAAATATAAATAGTAGTTTTTAAATATGATTAATACAAGTATTTGAAGTATATCTCTAATAATAATACTAATTAGATTAATATTTTTAATTATATATATTTTTTGATCAGCATTAATTAATATTTGATTACTTACTCCAATATATGATATTGATGTATCAAATAAAAATAGTAAATAGAACATAACTAAATCAAAATCACTCAAATCACTATTAACTATATATTTTAAAAATGGACATAAACAAATACCAATTAATAATATTAAAAGTGATACAATCTTATATGATTTAGAAAAATACTTTACCAAAGAATTGATTTTTGGAATATCATTATCAATTATAGGTTTATATAAAACTGCTAAAGCTATACTTCCAAGACCAAATTCACTTAATGAAAGTATTTGTAAAATATTAGAATATAAACCATTAATACCTAAATATTTTACATTAAGATATCTAACAAATAAGAGCCTGACAAAAAATGTTAACAACGTTGTTAACAAGAAAAAAATTATACCATTAATAATATTTTTCTTAGAATTTTTTATTCTCGACTCTTTATTCATTTCCTTTTTCCTTTTATAATTCTCCATACTTTTTTAAATGGTTTTTCCAATTTGGTAACCTTTAAAAACTTCATTATATGATGTTTAATCCTTAATTTTGATTTTATCATAAATACTTTGAAACCTAAAATAGATTTCTTAAAAAAACTATTTTTTACTAGAACAGTATTTATTAAATCAATATCTTTTTTATCTTTTTTTTCTCCTCTTTTTTCTTTTTTATACTTTAATAATTCTAAACTAATAAACTTTAAATCATCAAAATAAAAATAACTATCTGGATTATAAATAATATCATCTACTGTTTTATTATATAATTTCAATTCATCATTATGAACGTCAATTATTTTTTCTACATTTTTTAATTCGTCATCACTTACAATTACATCTATATCTCTATTCACTCTAAGACCATAAAGAGTTAAAACTATACTTCCATCTAAAACTAATTTATTACTATTTATTTTATTTTTAACAAACTTCTTTTTTAACTCATTTAGTTCTTTTATTTTATCTTTATACTTATAAATATCAGCGTTATTTAAAAAATTAATAGTATTATTATTTAGTATCATATTTAATATCTTTATAGATTCACTTTTATTATCACTTGTATGCATTGAATGATTACCTATACCTACTTTTTCTCTTATTCTAGTCTTAAAAGAATTAAGTTTCTTTATATCTTTTTCTTCTATAACATAAAAATAAGTATTATTATCACCAAAACAGTTATTTAATTTAAAATCAATACCTTTATAATTATCATCTATACTGCCAATCCAACTATCATTATTATATATTTGAATCAAAAAATTTCTTAATCCTTTATATGTAAAACTAATTTCTTTTTTATATATTACTTTGAAATTAGATTTAATTTCTTTATCTATTTCTTCATAATAATCTTTTGGGCATCTTGGCCATACACATATAGCATAGATATTATCCTTCATTTTTGAATATTCTAAACATAAATAATCTCTATATTTTTGTATCATACATTTCTTTTGAAAATAATCTAAATCATACTTTTTTCCTATAACATCAAAAGATGCAGCTTTTATTTTCTTATTATAATAAGCACAGATTGCTGTTCTATGAGAACCATCAAGAATAATACTATCTTTTGATATAGGTACAATAGATTTCTTATTATCAAATCCATTCTTTTTTATATCATCTATTAAATTATCAAAAGTATCTATATATTCATTAAAATTACATTTACTTTTATTACCTGGTTCTTTATAAGTTCCATCAGAAAAGCAGTTAATAGATTCTTTATATAAATTTGTAAAGAAATTAGTGTTATATTTATTTTCAATTGATTCTATATATTTTATTTTCGCAACTAAATCTATTCTTTCTGAAACAATTAAGTCTCTTGCAGAGATTTCTTTTTCTTTAATAAACTTTTCTTTATCTAATTTATACATTTCTTTAAAAAAACTATCAATTTTATCATCTATGTTCATTTTAATCACCACTCATTAAGTCTTTATATATTATTTCTAATTTATTTGCTGTTTCTTTTATATCATAACCATTTTTTATTGTATCTTTATAAGAATTAATTCTTTCATCTATCTTTATTCTTGATACTATATCTACCCACTTATCTAGATTAAAAGAATCAACTTTAATAAATCTTTTAGATATATTTGCTTCTTCTGGAATTGCATCTGAAACAATAGTTGTTAAACCAGAAGTTTGAGCTTCAATAACAGATATACCTAATCCTTCATATAAAGATGGGAATAAGAAAATATCCATCGCATTTAATAATTTACTAATATCATTTCTAAATCCTAAAAATAATACTTTATCTTCTAATTTTAATTTCTTAACTTTATTCTTTATATCTTTTTCTAATTGACCAGTACCTACTAATAATAAAACTGAATCTTTTTTCTTTTGAAGTTCATAAAACAAATCAATTAAAAAATCATGATTCTTTTGTTTATCAAATCTACCTACATGCCCATAAACTAACTTTTCGTTAATATTAAATTTTTTTCTATATTCTTTTCTAATTTTTTCATTATACTTAAATTCATTTACATCAATACCATTCTTTAATAAAATCACATCATCTTGTTTAGTAAATAAAGATAAACTTGCTTCCTTTGAACAAGTTAAATGAACATCTGTTATTCTTCTATATAACGGATTTAAAACTTTTTTTATAATTCTTCTTAATAGTGATACTTTTTTTGAATTATGAGAATGAACAATCACTTTTTTTATTCCTCTTAATCTTGAAATAATAACTACTTGAAAAGAAAATAAAAAAACTGCAGAATTAATATGAACAATATCATACTTATTTTCTTTTAAGAACTTAGATAGTCTATGAGTATATATAATCTTACCTATAATAGTTTTTCTATCTATTCCTAAGTTATACCAATCATCATAAATATTAGTTGCGGTTAAAAAATCCATATCAACATCTTTAATAGTATTTGATATATCAAGCATTAGTTTTGCTATTCCACCAAAAGAAGAACCATCTATTATTTGTAATACTTTCATATTAACTCCTCTATTTTTTTATTTTTTTTATAACCATTTCTTTCTTTTGATATACTAAACTATTTTCAGGTATATCTTTATTAACTACTGTCCCAGCAGCGATAACACAGTTATCTCCTATCTTGACTCCTTTTAATATTACTACATTACATCCACACCAAACATTATCTCCAATTATTATATCTTCACATTTAAATTTTTTTAATGAAGAATTATAATCATGATCATTATCTATAATAGTACAGTTATTTCCTAATAAAAAATTATTCCCTATCTTTATTCTTTTCTGAGAACTAATAAAGCAATTGTCACTTATTACGGCATTTTCTCCTATAGATAAATTTCCTTTATCTACAGAATAAATAGATAAATTTTTTCTACATTTAAAGTTTTTCCCTAAAGAAACTATACATCCTTTTTCAATATAAAAATTAGAAGTATTATTAAAATAAATACCTTTACCATAATACAACCTTTTATAATATAGTAATTTATATATTATTAATTTTAATTTTCCAAAAAAATATCCTATAAATCTTTGTACCATACTACCACCTACTTCTTACGATTTAAATATTTTTTTAAAATAAACATATACAATTTAGGACTTAATCTAAATAATAATATTTTTATTTTATCATTAGTTCTAAGTTTACTACTTATTACTTTTAAAGTAAATTTTTCTTTAAATAGTTTTATAGCGTTATTATCATTTAAATATTCATTAATTATATGATTATTATGTCCATATAAAATAACTATAGACAATAATATACAAATATCATTTTCTATAAGATCTGGATATACATTTTTTATGTAATCATATCTTTCTAATGACGCCTTATAATAATCTATACAATAATCTTCTTTTATAGTTGCAAGCGCACTATTTGGATGCCTTAAATAAAGATATTTTATTTGATTTGTACAAACTATCTTATCTAAATCCATTACCATTTTATAAATAATTGCGACATCATCAACTCTTCTATCTTCAAATCGATATTTTTTAATAAACTCTCCTTTTATTAGTTTTCCCCACATATTTCCATATCTACCTTTAAATAAAAGAATTTTTTTTAAAAAATCTTTACCTGTTACTACATCTTCTTGTTCATTTGTTTGAGGAACTTTATAGTTATAATTAGTTATATCCATAGACTGGCATACTGACATTAATAAATCATATTTAACACATAAATTATATAGATACTCTATTGTATCTTTTTCAATTAAATCATCTACATCTATAAAGAATATATAATCACCTTTAAATTGTTCTATCGCAACATTTCTAGCTAGGGATAAACCCATATTGTTTTGATTTATAATTCTTATTCTTTTATCTTTATAACTTTTACATATTTTAAGAGTATTATCTGTTGAACCATCATTAACTATTAATATTTCCAAATCCTTATATGTTTGATTAGTAATACTATCTAAACATTTTTTAATAAATTTTTCTCCATTATAAACATTAATTACAACTGATATCATGTAAATACTCCTCTGATCCTTTTTTCATTATTTTATATGCTTCAAAGAATTTATAATTAGTTAATAGATATTTATGTCTAAGAATATGTTGAATCATTAATAAATGTCTAAATCTTCTGTTAATTGCCGTAAATAATACTCCTTTATAATAAAAATAATTATAATCATAACCATTAAACCAATTAGATGGTTTATTATGTGATTCTCCTATAACATATGGAGAAGAATACATTTTTAATTTATTGTTTAATATATCAACTATAAATAAAGTATCTGATCCATTTTTATATTTAGCTCCTGGTCCAAATGAAGTATTAAATCTAATATTATTTTTTAAAATAGAATTTCTTCTTACTGCGATATTATACGTTGCATAATTTAAAGTATTATAAATATGTAATCTTTTTCTCTTATTTAATATTCTCTTTTTTCTATTTGGATTAATTACATTAAAAATAATAACATCTGCTTTCTTATTATTTTTAAATTCTTCTAATACTTTTTTTTCATAATCATGATTATAGACAATATCATTATCACAAAACAATAATATATCTTCTTTAGATTTTTCTAATGCTCTATTTCTGCTATTAGAAACTCCTCTCTCCTTATATGAATATATAGTAAAGTTTTTATATTTTTCTACCCTTTCTATATCACATTGATTAATAACAGTACACCTACTTGTTATATTCATTTTATACAAATCTTTTTTATTCAAATTCATAACTGATAATAATACTTCTACTCTCATAAACATCCTCTATTATTTAACTCTTCTTTTAACTGCATTTAATCCATAACAAATAAAACAATATATTCTTTTAAAGAATGGTATTTTTTCCATTTTATATAAATTCCATGTTCTTTTCATTGCTTTTATTTTATTTGAAGATAAAGACTTATTTCCAACTCTATATACTGAAAGGACTTCTTGCATTCCATAAGCCTTATCTATTTTCTTTAATATTTTATACCAAGAACCATAATCTTGACCCATTTTTATATTAGGCATATATACATCTTCTTTATCTAATACTTTCATATTTAGCATTACAGTAGATGTAAATATGGCAGAATTCTTTAAAAGTTGATCATATGTTAATGATTCTGGTACATTCGCAACATGTCTTTTATCTCCTTTTAAATATTCATATTTACTATATATAAATACTTTTTCTTTCATAAATTTAACCTGTTTTTCTATTTTGTCTAATTTCCAATAATCATCACTATCTAAAAAACATATATATTCACCCGTGGATACTTCGATTCCTTTATTCCTAGCTGTAGCAGCACCCATATTTTTATTAAGTTTAATAATCTTAATTCTTTTATCTTTAATACTTTTAATCTTTCTAATAGTTTTATCGGAACTTTTATCATCAATCAATAATATTTCTAATTCTTTATATGTTTGATTTATAACACTATCAAGACATTCAAGAATATATTTAGAACTATTATGCATTGGAATTATAACACTTACTTTTTCCATAAAATCACTACTTTCTTTATTTTGCGTTGTTTCCCTCTTTATTACTTCTTACCATACATAAACCTAGTGATATATATACAAACGGCGCAACTTCAATAACACTTATATTGAAGAAAGCTTGTACTAAATATCCAATTACTGGCAATATCAAATATACCTGTTTATTTTTAAAACTATTCTTTATACCTCTATATACTAAAATAAAATAGAAAAATAAATATGATATAAGAGCATATATTCCTTCACATATTAACACTTGTAAATACTCATTATGAGCTTTAACTATATAGTATCTTCCACACTTCAATGGATTTTGACCAAAAGCATAGAAGAAATTATCTATTCCAGCACCATAGAATAGATAATTAGGAACCCTTTTTAATGTATTCTTCCATATAAATATTCTATTGGAACCATATTTTTCTTCTATATGACCTTTTGATATTTCAATTGTTTGATTCTTTGTTTTTAATAAATCACCAACTATACCTGTATATCTTAGTTTGGTAGCAATAATTGTTGTGACTATTATTGGTATTAGTAATACTATAAATACAGTATATCTCTTATTTTTTATTAAATATATTAATAGATAGAATAAAACAGCAAATAGCCCCATAACTACACTTAATGTGTTACTAAATAATAAGGATGTCATAAATAAAATTATCAATAAATAGTCTATAATTCTTTTTTTTATATTCTTATTGTCAATAAAGAACCCTATAGAGTAACAAAGACATAATAACATGAATGTACCAAAGAAATTGGGATTTTTAATAAAACCATTAGCCCAAATAAAACCATTATAAATTGTGGTATGAACATCAATAACTTGCGTTTTTTGAAGTATCGCATAAACTCCTTGAATAACACCACTAAATAAAATAGAATAAATAACATATTTTTTATACTTTTCTAATACATGTGAGGATAAATAAAATAGAGAAAAATAATACATTATTTGATAAAAGCCTTCATATCCTTCTCTAAAGCCATAGAAAGCCACTTGCTTATTAATTGCAAATATAGATGATGATATTAAACCTAAAAAAATAATTATAACTACAATGATATCAATTAAATCTATTTTACTATCTATTCTCTTAATCTTATTATAAATCAATCTAAAAACTATAATAATAAAATTAATAATTAATAATAGAATATAAAATTTTGAAAAATCCATTGAACCAATATTTTTTATCATTTCTAAATAACTACCTACTGTAACTATAAATACATTAATTATCAAATAAATTGTCAATAATATATCCCTAATTTTTCTCATACTCTACCTCTATAATTATTTTATCATATAACATTCATTTTTAAAAATAAATATAAAAAAGAGACTTATGTCTTTTAATTATTAACTCCATGATGTGCACCTGGTGAATTATCTTTAAGAGTTGAAAATGTATACCCATTAGATAAACAATACTGAATAATCCTTTCTACTGCATCTATAGAATATTTTTTTGTATCATGTTGTAAAACTACTGAACTACCATCCTTTAATGTACTAATAACATTATTATATATAACATCTGATGTAGTTGGAGAGCCAGCATCACCACTAGAAACATTCCAATCAAAGTAATGAAAACCTCTTCTTTCTACTTCATTTACTAATGTACTCATTATTCCATTTTGATAATTCATACTTACTGTATTAGAACTACCTCCTGGAAAACGAATTAAATTAGTATCTTCCCCAGTTATTCTTTTAACTCTATCTTTAACAGCATATAAATCATTAAAAAAATTATCTACACTTGAATAAACATATGAATAATCATGAGTATTTGTATGAAGCGCTATTTTATGACCTTCATCATATTCTCTTTTAATTACACTATCTTCTCCATTACCCGTAACAAAGAAAGTAACTTTAACATTATATTTTTTTAATATATCTAATAATTCATTTGTATAGATAGATGGTACATCATCAAAAGTTAAATATACAATTTTAGAACCACTTTCTACATTTTTTACATTTATTGTTCTAGAAATACTTGTTTCATTACCACTAGAATCTTTAGCGCTATAAATAATATTGTAAGTCCCCGCATTATTTGTATCAACTTCATTCTTAACATTTAATTTTATATCTTTGTCACAGTTATCAGTTACAGTTGCGCCTTCATCTTCATATGAATCACCAACTAAAATACTTCTTTCAGTAATACCATTCATTTCAATAACTGGAGATGTCTTATCTTCTTTAACAATATCTAATTCTTTAGTAGTTCTATTATTACTTGAATCCAAAATAGTTAATATTGCTTTATTTCTATTTAATTCTATTTTTACTTTATCAGTTATATCTCCATCATAATCATCTATTGCTTTAAAATCTATCTTATCAATATTCCCATTTGGACACATATAAACATATTTAGAATCAATTGTTAATTCTGGGGCTTTTGTATCTTCAACAACTACTTCTTGTTCTAGCTCTATTATTTGATTTTTATATCTATATTCATATTTAATTTTATAAATACCTAATTTAGAAGTATTTACCTCTCCTTTTCTTATAGGTTTAACATTTTCACAAGAAAATAAACTTCCAAAGCAAATATCCGCAGGATTATACTTATATTTGTCTTTATATTGATACTTTACCAGTTTATTATATTTTCTCATTCTAAATTGAGGTTTAATAATTTCAAAAGTCACTAAAAAACATAGTATTACTAATAATACTACACAATAAACAATAACACCTTTTCTTCCAAAACTAATACCGCTTTTATCCATACAATCCCTACTACTTATATAAAGTATATCACAAATATTCTAATATAGTATCATAAGTATTTAGATATAATTCTTTTAATTCATTATGAGTCAAAATATTTGCGACTTCATTTGCTTTTACCCATATTAATTCTTCATCTTTTTTATTTAATATTTCTCCTAAATCTTCCGCTAAAAATAGATATACTTCTACACTACCTTCTTTATTATTATAATTCATAATACAAATTGGATCTTTAATAATAATTTTACAATTTCTTCCTGTTTCTTCTATAGTTTCTCTTATTGCGCACTCATGAAGTGTTTCATTTTCTTCTAAATGACCTTTAGGAAAAGAAATATCACCATGATTCTTTCTTTTTACTAAACCAATACACTTTGTATCTTTATTAATTAAAATTGTTCCTGCCTTTTTTATCATAGAACCACCTATATATTTTTTACCACAAAAAAAGAGATATTAATTAACTTTAATATCTCCTACTCTTGTTTTAATTTTTAAGATAACATCGCTTTTTCTATCTTTATCACTGTTATTAATATTATTATCTCCTACCTTTGTAGTTCCTTCAACATAACAACCGCTAATTGAAGCAATAGTAACATCTCCAGTACCTGTTGTTATATTAGAGTTTTCTTTTAAAGATGATTTAGATATAAATACATCTCCTGTAGAAGTTGTTAATGATATAGAATTATTTACTTCGTTAATTCTTATATCTCCTGTTGTTGTTTTTGCTTCAATACTATCTACTTTATTTTGTATTTTTATATCACCTGTTGTTGTTACTGTTTTAACGCTTTCTGCTTTTTCTAATTTAATATCACCTGTTGTAGAAACAGATTGTAATTCTTTTATACCATCTATTTTTATATCTCCTGTAGAAAGAGTTATATTTGCTTTATATAATTCTTTTGCTTTAACATCTCCTGTTGTAGCTTTTACAGATAAAGAAACCTTAGGAAGAGTGCCTATTTTTATATCACTAGTTGTACCATTTACTTTTATTTCTTTATCAAAAGTATTTGGAACATATACTACTATTCTTGGGGTTTTATTAAATAAACCAAATTGCATTTTATTTTTTTGTTTTAAAACTATATCTATTGTATCAGTGTTTTCAGTTATTTCATATATAGGTTCTTTTTCTGAATATAATTCTACTTTTATATTATTAATATTTTTTTCTTCTACTATTACATCTGCAATATCTGTTTTAATATTTAAGTTTGATATATTATTAATTTCTTTTTCTTCTACTAATTTTTCACTATATCCACTAGCAAATCTTATTCCTTCAAAACTAATCTTTCCATTAAATAAAAGTATCATTACTCCTACTAAGGAAAATAATAATATAGTTAATAATACTATTAATGTAATTGTTAAACCTTTATTCATCTTCTTCGTTCTCCTCTTCTACTTTAGTGCATTCATCGCAATTATCGTCATCACATTTTTTTAAACCAAATAATAATCTAACAATTGCGTTACATACTCCAATAATAAGGAATATAATCCATGTAATATGCCAAGCACCTGTTGTGAAACTAACAATGAAATAGATAATTACACCAATTAAACCAATAATATCAGTTATTGCTTTTACATTCTCATTTCTTTTCTTGTTCTTTTCACTCTTTTGTTCTTTATCTTTCCCATAAACAATAGCAGAATAAATGATAATACCTGTTGCGACTGCAATTATAGTAAAGAATAAACATACTCCTAATATTTCATATCCAATAGTTGATGTAGCGATTATCGCAACTAAAGATAAAATATATAATGTAACTGATATTGCTATGTTTCTAGCAAATTTTGCTTTCTTATCTTCTTTCTTAGCTTCGATAATATTTTGATTACCTGTTAATAATTCATCTGATGTTATTCCAAAATATTCACATAATGGACATATCTTATTAAAGTCTGGTGTTGATTCTCCAGTCTCCCATTTAGATACAGTTTGTCTTGATACATCAAGAACATTTGCAAGTTCTTCTTGCGACATTTTCTTTTCTTTTCTTAAGTTATACAATCTTTCTCCGATTGTCATACTTATCACCTCTTTCACGAATAATTCTACTCTATATATTGGTTGCGTTCAATCTAGTTGACTTGGAAATTTGTCAACTTCTATTAACATTTTAACATAAAATAACAAAAAAGTAGATTTTTATCTACTTTTATATTTTATTTATTAAAGTTAATACTGATTTCTTTATATCGTCATCTACTATCAATTTTTCGTCATCAGAAAGATCACTATTATACTTCCACTCATCATTTACTTTAGCTTTAGTTAAAGCACTTAAAAAATAACCATGTACTTTATCTAAATTATATGCTTCATTAACTAATATAAAATCTAATCTAGAAGTTGCAGATACTGTTTTTAATATTTTTCTATCATCTACTTTTTCATTTTATGCAAGAGCATGACCATAATTAAAATGTACAGGAATTACTCCTCCATATTTATTTTCTTCTTCTATGTAAAAGAAATGAATATCTTCTTTTTGTCTGTTTTCATAAACATCTTGCCATCTACTTTCAGGGAAATCTATGAAACCTGTATCATAATGATAACCAAAATAACTAACATCCCATCCTGCGTTATAACTCATAGTCTTAGGATCAGATTGTAGTTTTTGTTCATAAGAATAATCTTCTAATTTTGGAATTACTAATTTCATATATCTATATCCTTTCTATATTTTATTATAAATAAGAATTCAATATCATATTGTTCTCCTAAGATAATAGACTCTTATTATAAGAGTCTATTTTTTCTTTATTTCTGTCTCATATAATTTCTTATAGACTTTATTATTTTTAAGTAATGTTTTATGTTTTCCTTCGCCAACATTAGCACCTTCATCTATAACAATTATTCTATCAGAATTAATAATAGTTGATAATCTATGTGCCACAATTAAAATTGTATATTTTTGTTTCAAATTATTTATTGCTTCTTGAATTAAAGCCTGAGTCTCATTATCTAAGGCAGATGTTGCTTCATCAAATAGTATTATTTCAGTATCTTGAATAAATGCTCTAGCGATTGCGAGTCTTTGTCTTTGACCACCAGAGAGAGTTACTCCACCTTCTCCTACTATTGAATCATATTTATCAGGTAGTGCATTTATAAATTCATCTAAACAAGCTAACTTACAAGCCTTAACTATTTCTTCATCAGTAACACCTTTTTTTACTAATCTAAGATTATCTTTAATACTCATATTAAAGATATATGGATTTTGAGAAATAATAGTTATATTATTTCTTATTGATTTTTCATCTAAGGTGTTTATATCTTTTCCATCTAAATAGATCATACCATCTTCTACATCATATAATTTACATAGTAAAGAGAATATCGTTGTTTTACCAGCACCACTTTTACCGACAAAACCAACAGTTTCATTTGCCTTAACTTTAAAACTTAAACCATTTAATACTTTCCTTTCTTCATAAGAAAAGTGTACATCTTTAAACTCAAAGTCACCATGTAATCTCTCTATTCTTTCTTTTCCAAATTCTTCTTTTTTAAATTCATCAGTAAATAACGCAAATACTCTCTCACAAGATAAATTAAATGCTTTTAATTCTGTAGTAAATTCTCCAATATTGTCCCTAAAATTACCATATATACGACTTTCATAATTGTATATAATTAACGCAATTGATGTAACTATGTCCCCATTTTGAAGCAAATATATTAATAATAATATTAACCCAAATTTAATCAATGATGTTACTACATCTATTATTAAATTATATTTAACATCTACATTTCTTACTTCAAACTCTGTATTTGTATAATCGTCTATACTTTTATTAATTTCATCCATGAAAGAATCTTTTGCATTTAGCATTTTAATATCTCTAATACCTCTAATTAGCTCTCCCACTAAACTACTTGTCTTATCACGTTGCTTCCTATGTTTTTTATCTTTTTCATTCATTTTTCTTGCTCTTATAATGATTAGAATTGTTACAATAATAAAGCTTATTAAATAATATAAAAATGCAGTTTTATTGATAAAGAAAACAGCAATAAATATACCAACACTAGTCAATATATTTATTAAAAAATGCATACCTCTAGTATATATATGTCCCATTTCGTTAGGATCATTAGTTAATCTTTGAATAAATGTTCCAGACCCTTTTTTATCTATATTACTTAGTTCTATTTTTAATATTGAATCTGCGGCAGCAATCTCAATATTTTTTGCAGTACCCCTAAAGAATATTTGTGTATTTTTTCTCATTATAAATACGCTTAATGAACCTAGTATACTAACAAATATTAATAATCCAGATATCATTATTAATCTAACATATAAACTATCAGTCAAAGCTACAATTATTTTAGCAGATAATATAGGTATTATAATATTAAAAGCAATAAGAATAATAGATAGTAATGTAAATGCTATTAGATTTTTCCTATATTCTTTTGCATATATATAAACTCTTTTTAAATTTAAAAAAGTTTCTTTCATTTCTATCACCTATACAACCCTTCATTATAATTATTATATCATAATAAAAATAAATGTTCATTATTGAACATCTATTTTTCCCAAATTTTTCTTACTAACCTTAAAGAAAGAGTTGATAATGTAAAACCAATAACAGGTACCATAGAACTTAATAAAATATTATCATATTTCTTAATAACATAAGAATATATAATTACTACGATATAAGTTAAAACCATTATACATATTTTTCTAGTCCAACTTGTTTCCCATGCTTTATCTTTTTCTACTCTCTTATTTCTTTCGTTTATTTCATTTATTTCTTTTTCAAAATCCATATTTATTCCTCCTTCATATCTAGATAATCTTTAATACTTCTATTAACAAATCTATTCTTTCCTTTAACCAATTCATTCATTAGTTTTTCTGCGACACCATAACAATAATCAAATGTTTCTTTATCTATTTCTCCTTTATTATAGGAATCAATCAACTCATTTTCATCTGCAAGTTCTATATAACTAGTATCTGCGAAATAAGGCAAATGATATAAAATATCTAAATACATATCATTATAATATACTTCATCATTTTCGATTTCAAAATTTTTAATGATATCAAAATAGTATTGTAATATATTATCTTTATCATCTATAAATACTCTTACATTATATTTTTCATTTAATGGTGAATACTCCAATATAGAATATCCTTTATCAAATATTACTTTTCTTTTACCATTTACATATACAGTGCAAGTACATGTTGTTTCTAATGAATGTTTATATGTTATATATGCATTTAATTCTTCATCATATTTAGTCTTAATAATACTTTTAGTTACTTCTTTCATATAAACATCATTTAGTCTTTTTCTTTTTATCATATAACCACCAATATTATTATATCATCTATTTAAATAATAATCATCATAATTACCAATATAAGTGTATAATCTTTTATTCTTAATAGATATTATTTTAGTTGCGGTATTATTAATAAAATATCTGTCATGAGAAACAAATAATATACTCCCTTTAAAATTATTAAATGCTCTTTCAAGAACTTCTTTTGTTTCAATATCTATGTGGTTAGTAGGTTCATCCATGATTATAAAATTTATTGGCATTTGAAGAAGTAAAAACAGTTTTAATCTAACTCTTTCTCCCCCACTTAAAAATCTAACTTGTTTATTAATATCATTTTTATAAAATTCAAAATGAAAAAGTTTACTTCTTACTATTTCTTCATTGTCTTTACAATAATAATTTGCTATGTCTAAAACTGTATCATTTTCATTATCAAATACAATTTCTTGAGGAATATAACCAACCATAACACTTTCACCTAATCTATTATTATTTAATATATCCTTAATTAATGAACTCTTTCCTGAACCATTAGGTCCTATTAAAGCTACTTTATCGCCATAATACATATTTAAATCAGAATTAATTAATAAATCATTATTAAAAACACTAAGATTATAGTTTTTTAAGTTTATAACATCTTTACCAGATCTGTTTTCTATATTAAAACATATAGGTAATTCTTTTCTATCAACTGGTCTATCTATTTTTTCCATTTTTTCAAGTCTTTTTTCTATTGAAAAAGCTCTTTTCGCAAAAATTTCATTACCAGCACCATAATTACCCCATTCTTTCAAAGTCTTAATTTGTTTTTTCATCTTATTTATTTCTTTTTGTTGGTCCTTATAATCTTGTCTTATCATTTCTATTCTTTTTTCATTTTCTTTTTTATAATAAGTATAATTACCATGAAAAATTTCTATTTTTCCATTTTCTAATAATACTACTTTATTAATAACCTTATCCAAAAAGAATCTATCATGAGATATTATTAGAAAAGTATTATTAGAATTAAGAATATATTTTTCTAATTTTTCAAGCATATCAATATCTAAATGATTAGTGGGTTCATCTAAAAGAATAATATCAGGTTTAGAAAGAATTAAACTAATAAACATAACTATTCTTTTCTCTCCTCCTGATAAAGAATTATATTTTTTATCTTTTAAATCATTAATATCAAAATATGAAGTTATTTTATCTATTTCTTCTTCAATTAGATAACCGCCTATATTCATATATTTTTCTTGTAGGTTACAGTATCTATTTATTAATTTATTATTAGCGCCTTCATCCATCTTTTTTTCTATTTTTTTTAATTCATTTTCTATTTCTTTTATTTCTATAAAACTATCTAAAAGAATACTTTTTACTGTTTCGTTTGAATCATTAAAATCTTGTTTTAAATATCCAACTTTGGATTCTTTCCTAATTGATATAGTTCCATCAGTACATTTTTCTGAACCTTCAATAAGTTTTAACAAAGTACTTTTTCCTGATCCATTTTCTCCTACTAGAGCTACTTTATCGCCAGTTTTAATATCTAAATTAATACCATTTAAAACTATATCAAATCCATAACTCTTTGTTACATTATTAAAATTAATTTCTATCATAATATCACTCCTTCACAAAATAAAAACATAGGAATAAGCATCCTATGTATATGAAGGATGCAGGCACTACAAAAATGTCATACCTGCATACTATTTTAAAAAAATAAGTATTAGCAAGTATGACTATTATTTATATACATGATATTTCTATCAAAATAACTAAACATAGTCATTCCTCCTCTACAAAAAAAATATATCATTATTTTAAAATATTGTCAAATATAAATAATTGTATTATAATTAATTTAGGGAAGCATTTCACTAATGCCTACCTTTAAGGTTTAGACATTTAGATTATAAATCTAGGTGTCACTTTTTTATTACTATTACTAATAAAATTAATAATAAAATAATTAGAGAGAGATATCTTAGTATGGATAGAACATAATATCTCTTTTTCATTTTGACCTCCTTTCTTAAAAAAAGGTAGACACCAGTTACTTTACTCCCAATAATAATATTATCCGTAAGCTATAAAAATTCCCCTATAAAAATGAAAAAAGTACGATTATTCGTACTTATTTTATTTCTTCTACTTTCATGAAGTTTGTAATTTGTCCTTCTTTTTTAGATGCAATACCAGATGTAATTACAATTTTATCACCTTTACCTAATCCTAAGGCTTCTTTAGCTAACTTAGTATTTTGTTCAACTATTTCATCCATATCCATTAAATGTTTTCCTATAACTGCTTTAACGCCATAACATACAGTTAATGAATTAGCAGTTTCTTGATCTTTACATACCGCAACTATTGGACAACTTGGTTTAATATTACTAATCATCTTAGCACTATTTCCTGTTAGAGTATCAACTACAATAGCTTTTGCTTCTAATGCTTTAGCTGTTTCAACAACACCC
Organism: uncultured Muribaculaceae bacterium; assembly: GCA_964548815.1. GTDB lineage: Bacteria > Bacillota_I > Bacilli_A > RF39 > UBA660 > RUG13038. Next base: position 13,378 of record CAZJSD010000007.1, on the reverse strand, counting down.
TTAGCAATTGAACCAACTTGGCCTTCATAGTGATAATTAAAGTTCTTATCATAATACTTCTCAGCTGTTGCACAAATTTCAGCCATATATTTAACAGTTTCTGCAGGGAATTTACCCATAGTTGTTTCACCTGATAACATAACAGCATCTGTTCCATCTAATACTGCATTAGAAACATCTGTAACTTCTGCTCTTGTAGGTCTCATACTCTTCTTCATAGATTCAAGCATTTCAGTTGCAACAACTACTGGTTTACCAACTTCTCTTGCCATTTTTATCATTTCCTTTTGATAAATTGGAATCATATCAAGTGGAGCTTCATTACCTAAATCTCCTCTTGCTACCATAATACCATCAGCAACTTCTAATATCTCAGATAAATTTTCAAATCCAGTAATACTTTCAATTTTAGCAATAATTTTCATATTAGAATTATGAGCTTTTATTATTTCTCTTGCTTCTAATACGTCTTCTTTACATGAAACAAATGATAATGCTAAATAATCACCTTCATGTTCACAAGCAAATATTATATCTTCTCTATCTTGATCAGATATAAATGGCATATTTAATTTAACACCAGGAACAGCCATACTCTTCTTGTTTCCTAATATACCACCATTTACTATTTTACAAGTAACACCATCTTCTTCTTTTGATATTACTTCTAGTTTCATTAATCCATTTTCTAATAGAATAGAATTTCCTACTTCAATACTATCAATTGCTTCTGGATGATTAACTGTGAATCTTTCTTCATTTCCTACTACATCATCTTTAACAACTCTAATAGTATTTCCTTCTACTAATGTAATTTCTTCATTTTCAAAAATACCATTTCTAAATTCTGGACCCTTTGTATCATATAATAATCCAATAGTTAAGCCAGTCCTCTTTCTAACTTCTTTAACTGTATCAATGTCCATTTGCTTTTCTTCTGGTGTAGCATGAGAAAAATTAACTCTTGCGATATTTGCACCATTTAATACCATTTGTTCAAATGTATCTCCATTATAACTAGATGGACCTAAACTAGTAATAATTTTTGTTTTTTTCATAAATTCCATAAATAATCATTCTCCTTTTTAACATTGTAATTTTATCAAATAATAAGCACTTTGTAAATAACTTTACACAAAACTTATAATATTATACTTTAATTTTACTCAAAAACTAACATTCTTGGTTCTTTTTGATATTCATCTATAGTATCAAGATATGTTTTTATAATTTCATTCTTTTCTTCTTCTGATGAAATACTTTTAAATTCATCAGTACTTTTTAATATCTCAATTGCACTTTGCTTTATATATCTTATTGTACCTTTACCACATTTATACTCGCAAAGACCCATAAGACCATTTAATCTATATTGAGGTTCATATTTATCATCTTTTATAAATACATCCGCAAGTTTTCTTTCACTTCCAAATTCTTCTTTTATATCTCTTGCATCTAAATATACAGTTGAATATGCTTTTAAGAATTCATCTTTTCTTTTAAAAATACTATCTACATATTTTTCATATAAGTCATTTTCATATAAATCATTTATAAAAAGATCAATTGCGTCAGTAAAAGCTGTATTAAGCATTAAATAATCAAATATTTTATACCCTTTCATAGAATACGCTCCCATGCTAAATAAAATATAATATATTTCATTTGGATCAGTAGTAACATTTTCTATAATTCCAGGATCTTCTACTAATTTATCTTCAAAATTATTTTGAAAATGAATATCTTCTTTTTTTATTACTCTCATATAACCATCTCCATTAATGACAATTATTTTAACATAAATTCATTTATTTTCAATATAAAAATAAGAAAAAAAGTGCTTAAATGCACTTTTATTATTTTTCTAATTCTGATAGTATTACTGGAACCATTTGTTTCTTACGAGATGCCAATCCATCTATATAAGTCATTTGGTTAAATGGACTAATCTTAAATCCTTCTTCTAGTATATCTTTACACTTTTCTGTATAAAGAACATAAGAACCATTCTTAATAACATCTGTAATACACATCATAGTAAATTCACAACCTAAATTCTCATTAATTCTCTCTAATTCAGATATATAATTATCTATATCATCATTAATAGAATCTACATCTAATGTGAATATTTGCGCAACTGCAAATTTAGTATCATTACTTGTGAATGTCTTAAGATCTGTTGTTATTATTTCTTCCTTAGTTTTACCTTTTAAACTTGTTCCTGCCTTAAACATATTTATTGCGTATTCTTTGTAATTTATTTTTAATTGTTTAGCAAGTTCTTCAACTACTTCTCTATCTTTATCAGTAGTTGTAGGACTTTGAAGTATTAATGTATCAGATAAAATTCCAGAAAGCATTAAACCTGCCATATCATTAGGTATCTTAACACCATTTTCTTTATATAATTCATGAATAATAGTATTTGAAGATCCAACTGCCATATTTCTAAAATTAATAGGTAATTTAGTAGAAATATTACTTATTTTATGATGATCAACTATTTCTACTATTTCTGCTTCTTCAATACCTTGAACACTTTGTTCAAATTCTTGATGATCTACAAGAATTACTTTTTTATTATTCTTTTTGTTAATATCAGTTATTCTTATTAATCCCAAACATTTATTTTTTGAATCAACAACAGGATAATTATTATGTTTTAGTTTTTTAGTTTCTTCAATGAAATCATCATAGAAATCTGTTTCTTTAAAACTAATTGAATTTTCATGAAGTATAGTTCTAATTTCATTACTTAAACCTATCTTCTTAGATGAATTAAATGTATCTAACTTAGTTTTAATAATATTTACTTTATTCTTTTTAGCTAATTTAATATGTTCTTCCTCAATATCCAAATCACCTGTTACTATTAATAGTTTAACTTTACTATTAATTGCGTATTCATGTATTTGATGTCTATCTCCGACTAATAATATATCTTGATTAGTTAACGCTATATTATTAAAGAATGTTTGACTCTTATAAGAGGCTACTATCAAATTACCATATATATTATCATTAAACTTAACTACTTCTTCTCCATCTAAAGTTTTAACAATATTATCATAAGTACTATCTAAAATATTAATATTTCCATTTATTACTTCTCTTGCGATATCTTTTAAAGTTACTATTCCTAAGAATAACTTATTCTTATCTACTATAGGTACACCTGTAATACCTTTTTCAACAAAATAATCATATACTTCTTTAATAGTATTAGTCTCTTCTAAATAATATCCCTTATGATAATCAATATCCTTTATTTGTAATCTAACATCATTTAAATACTTTGGTTCCTTAACCTTAAAGTAATCTAGTACATATTTAGTTTCATCATTTAAATGTCCTAGTACTCTTGGCTCTGTATTCATTCCTAATTCATTTTTTAAATATGATAATGTTATCGCTCCTGTTACTGCATCTGTATCTGGTCTTTGATGCCCAAAAATGTATGTTTTACTCATTTTTCTACCTTCTTCCTACGAATTAATTATATATTTTTTTTAAATAAAAGTAAAGAAAAAACAAGGAATTAAAAAGATTAGATTTCTCTAATCTTAATATTACCATATAATATTATTTTCAATATCTTCTATTGTTTCTCTATTTCTTATTAATTTATCTTCATTATTAGATATTAATACTTCAGCAGGTCTACATCTTCCTGTATAATTAGATGCCATTGAATACCCATATGCTCCTGCATTATATACTAATATAATATCATCTACATTTGGGAATAATACCTTTCTATCTTTACCTAACATATCTCCACTTTCACATATATTACCGCATATATTAGATGTTACTTCCTTATTATTATCTGTTAATGTTTCAATCTTATGATATGCGCCATACATAGATGGTCTTACTAATTCATTCATTCCAATATCAGTACCTATCCAATATGTATCATTTTCATATTTAGTCGCTGTTACTGTACCTGCAATAATACCTGATTCACATGGTATAAATCTTCCTGGTTCAAATTTTAATTCTTTAATACTAGGCATTTTATTAATAAATGGAATCAATACTTCTTTTAGTTTTCTAGATACTTCTAATAAATCTAAATCTTTCTCATCTTCCTTATATGGTACTCCAAATCCTCCACCTAAATCTACAATACTAATATTAGGGAAGTATTCTTCTACTATTTTAAGTCCAGCTTTTACTCCATCTATATATTCATCAATTTTATCATTTAAGAATAAACTACCTAAATGCTGATGAATACCTATAATATTTAAATTATATTTAGTTACTTCTTCTAATAATAAATTAATATTTTCTTTAGTTATACCAAACTTAGTATCTTTACCAGCAGTAACTACTTTATCACTATGACCTACACCTGTTACTCCAGGATTAATTCTAACCATAATATTTGTATTTGGAAATAATTCTCCCCAAGAAATTACTTGTGATATTGAATCTAAACATACTAAAATATTATTATCATGAATAAATTTTATTTCTTCTTTTGTAACATTATTACAAACATATAATATTTCATTATTATTAAATCCACTCTTTTTACAAATATCTAATTCAAATGGTGACATTGAATCAACACATAAACAACTTTCTTTTATAATCTTAAGTAAAGATGGATTACTATTTGCTTTTATAGAATAATGTAAATTAACTAGGATACCATTTAAATCATTTTCTAAATCCTCTTTAAATTCAATCATTCTTTTACATCTATCTTTTAATATATCTTCATCATATACATATAATGGACTTCCATATTTATTTATTAATTCTCTATATTTATTCTTCATAATACTCCTTTTAATTAAATACTCTTTCTACATTAATTATATCAGAATTTTGTTTCAAATCAGTCATATATTTCTTTAGAGAATCTAAATCTTTTACTTCTATAGTTAATTCATAAATATTATTATCTGATTTACTAATAGTATTTACTTTAGTAATGACTATTCCAGAACCAGATGTTTTACTTATTATATCAAGAAGTAAATTATCCTTCTTAGTACCAGTAATATTAATAACAGATTTAAACTTTTTATCAATACTCTTATTCCATTTTACTGTTATTAATCTTTCACCTAATTCTTTAATATTATGACAAGTTTCATTATGTACAATAATTCCATTTCCTCTAGAAATATATCCTACTATTTTATCCCCCTTAATAGGATTACAACATGACGCTAATGTTACTTTTATTTCATCTATTCCATCTACTAATATATCATTTTTTATATCTATAATATCATTTTTAATTCTAGATATTTTTTCAAGCATATATTCTTCTTTTAATAATTCTTCACTTTTGAAAGCTAGATCTACTACTATAACTGCTGGAAACTTACCAGTACCAATTCCTATATATAATTCATTTTCATCTGGTAGTTTTAATTCTTTAAGAATTATATCCATCTTAGCAGTAACTTCATTTACTGAAAGTTTTCTTCTTCTAATTTCTTTTAAGAATAATTCTTTACCTCTATTATAGCTTTCATTTTTATCTGCTTTTGAGAAAAATGCTTTTATTTTATTTCTTGCTTGAGAAGTCTTTACCATATTTAACCATTCTTTTGATGGTGTACTTCCCTTATTAGTATTTATTTTTACAATATCTCCATCATGAAGTTCACTAGATAAAGGCACAATTGTATCATTAACAAGTGCACCTACCATAGTATCACCTATTTTAGTATGAACCTTATAAGCAAAATCTATTGGTGTAGATCCTTGTGGTAATTCAAATACATCGCCTTTTGGAGTATAAACATAAATATTATCACCTAATAATTCATCTTTTACTTGATTTACAAATTCTTCTGGAGAAATCTTATCATCATTTAGTTCCATAATATTTCTAAATAATTGTAATTTTTGTTCCATAGAATTTTGTAATTTCTTACCTTTTTCTTTATAAGACCAATGTGATGCGATACCTCTTTCCGCAACTTCATCCATTTCATGTGTTCTTATTTGAATCTCATATAGTTTTCCATCTTGACCAAATACTGTCGTATGAAGAGATTGATACATATTTGTTTTAGGATTTGCGATATAATCTTTAAATCTATTTTGTTTAGGCTTAAATTTAGAATGAACGATACCTAATACTTGATAACATTCACTTTCTGTATCAACAATAATTCTAAGTGCATATATATCATATATCTCACTAAACTTCTTACCTTTTTGTAATTTATTATATATTGAATAAATAGATTTAGCTCTACCCTTTATCTCAAATTTAGTAATATTATTTTCTATTAATAATTCCGATATTTTTCTTTGCATCTCTTTAACAAGATTTACTCTTTCTTCTTCTGTATTATCTAGTAATTCCTCAACTGATTCAAATACATTTGGTTTATAGTATTTTAGTGAATTTACTTCTAATTCAGATTTAATATTAGATAGACCTAATCTATGCGCAATAGGTACAAGTATCTCTATTGTTTCCTTTGCTTTTTCTTTTCTCTTTTCTTCTTTTAAAACATACAAAGTTCTCATGTTTTGACAACGTTCTGCCAATTTAATTATTATTATTCTAACATCTTCAGTAAGACCAATTATAATTTTTTTATAATAATTAATTTGAGTTTCACTATCAGTAAAAACATTTAGCTTATTAATCTTAGTTATACCTTTAACAAGAAAAGATATATCTTCACCAAATTCTTTTTCAATATCTTCAGGGTCAGCATGTCCAATATGAATAGTATCATGAAGAAGCGCTGCCGAAATAGTATCAGAATCTGCATATAAATCTGTTAATATATACGCAACATTAAGTGGATGATGCATATATTCTTCTCCACTCTTCCTAACATCATTTTTATGAACTTTTTTTGCGTAATTATATGCTTTTTCTATAGTCTTTAATTCTTCCTCATCATTAATATAATTCTTAACCGCATCTAATAATTCTTCTATCGTATTTATTTCTACTATATCCATTTTTTATTCTCCTTTTAGAAAAAGAATTAAGCATTAATTCCTTTAACACTTAATTCTTCTACTTTTTTCTTTTTAGGTTTATTATTTTTCTTACTGTTATTTTTCTTTTTTGAATTTCTTCTTATATTAAATTTATTTTCAAAGAATACCCAAATAGATGATGACATAAATATAGAAGAATATGCTCCCGCAATTAATCCAATAAGTATAGCTATATCAAATTCTAATATCTCTTTTGAACCACATACTATTAAACATACTATTGGGAACATAGTTGTCAAAGTAGTATTAATTGATCTAAGCATTGTTTGTTTAATGCTTGTATTAGCTACCTTTATTAACTCTTCTTTAGATAAATTATCTTCGTTTAATAATTTTTTCTTATTTTCTCTAATTCTATCAAAAATAACAATAGTATTATTAATTGAGTAACCTATAATAGTTAAAATCGCTGCGATAAATATAGAATTAATTTCTAGTTTCAATATTGCAAACATAGCAACTATCATAAATACATCATGGAATAATGCGATAATAGAACTAATTGCATAACTGAATTTATATCTTATTGTGATATATAATATAATACCAATAATCGCATATAGTAACGCAATAATCGCATTCTTAATCAAATCTTTCTTAACTAAATTTGATACAACAGATATATCTGTTTTAGCTTTATAAGTGTTTTCAAATACTTCATTTACTTTATTAATATCATCTTTATCTAATATTTCAGATACTTTAATATAATAATTACCATCATTATCAGTACTACTATCTATAATAGTATATCCTAATGTCTTTACTTCTTTTATTGCCGTTTTTAAACTAGAATTTTTAGCATTTGTAATTGTTATATCTGTACCACCAGTAAAATCAATACCAAAGTTAAATCCTCTTACAAATACAAATACAATTGAAACAATAAATAATATAATTGGAATTAAGATAAACTTCTTAAAGTTTTTTACAAAATCAATATTAATCTTCTTTTCAAAACTTGATTCAACCGCATCATTTGTCTTAACAATTTCTTTCTTCTTTTGATTAATAAACATTCTTAATCTATCATCAAAGAATCCTGTATTAATAAATGCATATGTTATTAATCTTGTTATTAATACAACAATTAACATTGTCATAATTATGTTAATTATTAACATTGTCGCAAATCCTTTAACAGAACTTTCTCCAAGTATAAATAATATAACAGCAATTATAAATGTAGTAACATTTGAATCTAATATAGAACTAAATGAATTCTTAATACCATTTTTATAAGCTTGTTTTAAACTCTTTCCTTTTCTTAATTCTTCTTTAATTCTTTCACTTGTAATAACGTTCGCATCTACTGCCATACCAATACCAAGTACTAGTGCCGCAATTCCTGGCAAAGTTAATACTCCATCTATTCCTTTAAATACTAAGAATGTCATGAATGAATAGATTAATATTACAGAAGAAGCGATTAATCCTGAATATTTATATAATAATGTCATAAATACAATTATTAATAATATACCAATAATTCCTGCTACTTCAGTTTTAAGAAGTGAATCTTCACCAAATGCTGAACCAACTGTTTGTGAAGAAATTTCTTTAAACTTAACATTATTTGATCCAGAATTAATTAAATCTACTAAGTTTTGTACTTGTTCTTCAGTAAAGTTACCTTGAATAATAACATTTGAACTAAATCCTTGAGATACAGTCGCAGCAGATAAACATTTAGCTTCATTTAAATCATTAAACTCTCCACATGTAGAATTTTTATAACTGTCTTCTCCTTCTACATAATCAAGCCATATTACAATTAACTTATCTTCTGTTTGACTTATTTGAGATGTAATTTTATAAAACTTATCTTTATCCTTAATATTTAATAATATTGCTGGTCTACCTTTATCATCTTGTGATATCTTAGCAGCTGTTCCACTAGCAAGTACACTCTTATCCATAAGTTTTTTATCAGATGAATCTCTAAATGTTAATTCACCCGCAACAGTTATATATTCTCTTGCGGCTTCAGGATCTGTTACACCTGCTAATTTAACTCTTATTTTATTCTTACCTTCAATAGTAAGTTCTGGTTCAGATACTCCTAATTTATCTATTCTTCTAAGCATAGTTCTATAAGTATCTTCAACATCTGTACTTGTTAACTTTTGTCCTTTTTCAGATGGAGATATTTGATATAAAATCTCAAATCCACCTGCTAAATCTAATCCCTTAGTAATACTATTAAATACTACTGGAATCATACTCGCACTCATAATTACTAATGAGAATACTGTTACTAATACATGTAAAAAATTATAATTCTTATTATCTATTTCTTTATCCTCATATTTACTTTTATCAAATGCTAAAACTATATATGGGATTATAGGAATAATCATGAATAATAAGAAAATTTTACTCTTACCAAACTTTTTCCCTAATCTTACATTTAATCTTATATAGTAATATAAGAATGCTACTAAAGATGTTATCATTACAATTACTAATGACAATTCTTTATAATTTTTGAAATATATAAATAATCCTATAAATAAAGATATTATATATTCAAATATATGATACCATTTACCTCCAGATATATTTAGTAACACTATAAAGTTTACTACTGGAATAAATGCTAAATACCCTTTTTTATTCGCTTTTTTAAATATTTTCGAAACTATGAAACTTAATAATAAGTATCCTACTAGTATACTCACTATTAAAACTATTTTGTTCATCTACTTCATCTCCCACTATCTTTTGTTTCTTTAATAATTATACTAGAAAAATAATAATTTTTAAAGTAAAAATTCATATATTTATTAATAATAGGAGATTTTATGAAAAATAAATTTATAAAAAGTACACTAATATTAATAATAGGTGGATTTATTACTAAAATACTTGGAATGATTATTAAAATTATTATGACTAGAAACATAAGTAATGAAGCGATTGGAATGTATATGCTTATACTTCCCACTTATAATCTTTTTATAACACTCGTTAGTGCGGGAATGCAGGTAAGTATATCAAAATTAATTTCAGAGAATAAAATAAGTAAAAGGAAAATAATGAATACTGCGCTTAAAATATCAGCAATACTAGGAATAATAATAGTTATATTAATTCTTATATTATCTAAACCAATAAGTTATATATTACATAACAAAGACTTATATATACCTATTCTATCTATGCTTTTATCTATACCTTTTATAGGAATAAGCTCTGTACTAAAAGGATATCTATTTGGTCAAAATAAAATGCATGCGCAAGTAATATCTAATTTTATAGAACAAATAATTAGAATAATAATGTTTATAATTATCTTGCCTAAAATTAATAATAATATAGAAGCAGTAACTTTTATAATAGGTTCAAATATAATTAATGAATCTCTATCTGTTTTTATACTATCTTTATTTATAGAAAAAAAGGATTTTCATATAAATGAATTTAAAATAGATACTTTTACTAAAGAAGAAATATTATCTACATCTATACCTTTTACTTCTTCAAGATTAATAGGAACAATATCATATTTTTTTGAACCAATATTAATAACAAATTTATTATTGATGAATGGGTATTCATCAAAATTTGTTACTACTGAATACGGAATAATCACAGGTTATTCAATGCAGCTTCTTCTCTTACCCTCTTTCTTTTCAATGGCAATTAGTCAATCTATAATTCCATTAATTAGTAATGCTTATATAAATAGAAGATATAATTATATTAAAAAGAAGATAAAAGAAATAATACTTTTATCTTTCTTAATAGGTTTAATATATATAATTATTCTAAATATTAATCCTAAATACTTTATGAATTTAATTTATAATACTAATCAAGGTATAAAATATTTAAAAATAATGTCTCCAATATTTATTCTTTTATATGTACAATCTCCACTTACTAGTATACTTCAATCAATTAATAAATCTAAAGAATCAATGAAATCAACTATTGAAGGAATAATTATTAAAACACTATTAATGATAATATTATCCTTTATGCATTTTGGTATGTATTCTTTAATTATTCCAATGTTAGTAAATATTATATATGTCACTATTCATAATTATATTGTTATTAAAAAAAGTATTAATTCCTTTTAATAATAAATATATCTTTATCTTTTAAAAATGAATAAAATACTTCTTCTAGAGTAATTTTCTTTTCTTCTAGTATTTTATTTAACCATTCTTCATCTTTATTTATATAGTTTAAATTATCTAATTCTATAGAACCATCTACTATTAATGGAAGAGGAAATATTTTCTTATTATTATCATCCTTCTTAAATACGGATAATTTACCTCCAGTTTCTAATATTGCGTATTCAACTTCATCAATTGATCTTATATCTTTATCTCTTAACTGAGTTAATAAATCATCAAGAGAATATCTTTGTTTAATCATTTCTTTAATATTTAATACACCTTTATTAATTATTAAAGATTCTTTACCATCAATAAAATTTCTTATCTTTTTATTCTTTAATGTAATAATAGCAAGTAATATTTGTAATAATACAAGTATTATTAATGGTACTAAAGTATATATTAAAGGGTCTTTATAATTCTCTATTGATATCGCTATCATCTGTGATAAAACTGTAGATATTACAAAATCAATTAAACTTAATTCTCCTAGTTCTCTTTTACCCATCAATTTATATGCAAATATTATAATAAAGTAAAAAAATACAGTTCTAAACATTATTCTAAATAACATATTATTCACCATTAATATTATGGATAATGAATATTTTTTTATTCAAAGAATATATATTATTAGAGGTTGATTATATGAAATTATTAAAAAGTTTAGGTTTTGGTTTAGGTATATTTTTAATACTAAATTTAATTATTACTATATTTTCTTATTTTGATTTATTTACTGAAAATATTATCAATATTTTTAAGGTAATTGTATTTATTATTACATTTGTTATATCTGGTATATATTTAGGTATAAATGTAAAAAAGAAATCTTTGTTAAATGGTTCCAAACTAAGTTTATTATATATATTAATATCTACTCTATTTATACTTTTATTACCTAATCTAGAATTCAGTTTTAAAATACTATTATATTATTTATTAATTGGTATAACTATTAATATAGGTACATTTATTGGAGTAAATAAAAGAAGGTTTAAATAACCTTCTTATTTGTTTTCATAATTCTTTATAAATTCATCTTTAAATTCTTTAAATCTATCTTCTTTAATCGCTTCTCTAATATCTTCTGTTTCTTTAATTAAAAATCTTATATTATGAATAGATAATAATCTACCTGCTAATTGTTCCCCTGATACAAGTAAATGTCTTATATATGCTTTAGTATAGTTCTTACATGTATAACAATCACAGTTTTCTTCTATTGGTGTGAAATCTTCCTTAAATTTTGCATTTCTTAAATTAACTCTTCCATGATGAGTGAATACATTACCATGTCTTGCAATTCTAGTAGGAAGTACACAATCAAACATATCTATTCCTCTTTCTACACCTTCTAGTATATCAACTGGTTCACCTACACCCATTAAATATCTTGGTTTATCTTCTGGAATATATGGCATAGAATAATCTACTGCTTTATACATATCTTCTTTTGATTCTCCGTCATTTGCAACTCCACCAATTGAATATCCATCAAAATCCATCTTAACTGTTTCTATCGCAGAAAATCTTCTTAAATCCTCAATAGGTCCACCTTGTATTATTCCAAATAATGATTGATTAGGATTATTATGAACATCCTTACCTCTTTTAGCCCATCTAAGAGTTCTTTCAATACTATTTTTCAAATATTTATAATCAGCACTTGCAGCTGGACATTCATCAAAACTCATTGCAATATCACTATCTAATTTATTTTGAATCTCAATAGATTTTTCAGGAGTAAGTAATAAAGGCGCACCATCTATATGACTCTTAAAATGAACTCCTTCTTCAGTTATATCTTTTTTCTTATTCTTAGCTAAACTAAATACTTGAAAGCCACCTGAATCAGTTAAAATAGGTCCATCATAGTTCATAAACTTATGTAGCCCTCCAGCTTTTGCAACTATATCTTCACCAGGTCTTAACCATAAGTGATAAGTATTAGATAGAATTATTCCAGCATTCATATCTTTTAATTCTTCAGGAACTAATGTCTTAACATTCGCAAGTGTTCCTACTGGCATAAACATAGGAGTATCAAATGTTCCATGATTAGTATGCAATTTACCTAATCTAGCTTCTTTATCTTTTTTTATTAATTCATATTTTATTTTCATAGTGCCCTCCTTCCTTAAAGATTGTACATTTATTAATTAAAAATGTCAAAATCTTTTTATAGGAAAAATTTTTTTCTGAAGTGCAACAAACAAGCATTGAAAAAGACATATAAATAT
>CAZJSD010000006.1:0-36557 GCA_964548815.1 uncultured Muribaculaceae bacterium | reverse complement strand
TTACATTATATAAATTATTATAATAACCTCTAATTTCATTACGTGTATCACAAATACTATCTATTTTTTTAATAGCGTATTCTCTATTATTTTTTGTTGAACTACTAAACATAAAAAGCCCTCCTTTTTGAGCAAGAATATATTAACACAAAGCTTAAAAATATGCAAATAAATAAGATTAGAGTTAACTAATCTTATCAATTACTAGGTTTATTAAATCATTTAATCTTGCCTGTGCCATGTCTTTATCTTTATTATTTACTATAAAATATAGTTTGATTTTTGGCTCAGTTCCAGATGGACGAACTATGAAGTATTCATCTTCATTCATAATAAATTTAATTCCGTTAGTTTTTAAATCATCATCCTTTTTCAAATAATCTATTTTTTCTTCTTCATGAAACATTTTTTCAGTACGCATTCTATCCATCACTTTATCCATAATATCTTTTGCGTCAATTCCGTCGTATGTAATACTTAGTGTCTTTGTAATATTATATCCAAATTTCTTATAAATTTCTTCTAAATATTCACCTAAAGTCATATTTCTAGATTTTAAGTAACATAGTATTTCAATTAAGAATATAGATGCGGAAAATGTATTTTTATCATTTATATCTATATTAAACATATATCCTAAGCTTTCTTCAAAACCAAATAGATAATTCTCTTTATCTTCTTCTCTTACTTTAGCAATATTCTTACAACCAGTTAAAACTTCTTTTACTTTTGCATTATAATAATCCGCAATTCTATCTACTAAATTAGTGGATACTATACTTCTAACTATATAATTATTTTTTACAACTTTAGTATTATCTAATAAATAATAAGCAAATATTGAACCTATTTGATTTCCAGTAAGCATCTTATAATCATCATTATCCTTATATAATACACCCATTCTATCTGAGTCAGGATCAGATGCTAAAATGATATCTGAATCTATTTCTTTTGCGTATTTTTTTGCTAAATCATAGTTAAATTCATATTCTGGATTAGGTTCTGGAGCATAAGTAAAATTAGGATCTATTTTACACTGCTCATTAACTAAATTATATCTAATCCCATATTTTTCTAGTATAAATGGCACAACTCTTATTCCTGTTCCATGAAATGAAGTATATGTAATTTTAAGTTTATTAGAATAGTTTTTAATTAACTCATGATTAATAATTACTTTTTCATTTTCTCTATTAAAATCTTTATCAATAGAATCGTCTAAATAATTAAATAAAGGATTATTTAAAGGAGCTTCTTTTATAATATTATAATCAGTTATATCATTTATTTCCTTTATAATTAAATCGTCTTCTGGATGGACTATTTGACCACCAGTGCTATTATATACTTTATAACCATTATATATTTTTGCATTATGAGAAGATGTTATTACAATGCCTGAAGTAGTCTTTAAATACCTAACTGCATAAGATACTTCTGGTGTTGATGTTATATCTTTAAATATATATGTTTTAATTCCTTCATGATTAAGTACTAATGCAGTTCTAAAAGCAAATTCTCTTGAATTATGTCTTGTATCGTAGCCTATTACAACAGATGGTTTTGCAAAGTGTTTGTTTAAATAATTAGCAAGTCCTAATGTAACCTTACCTATATTATAAGTATTAATTTTACTAGTACCAACACCCATTATACCTCTAATACCCGCGGTACCAAATTCAAGGTCATTACTAAATGCTTCCTCTATTTCTTCATCAGTCATATCCTCTAATATCTTTTTATCATCATCTGAAATAAATTCACTATTTAACCAGTAGTTATATTTTTCTAATATTTCCTTATTCATATGTACCTCCTATAAAATATTAAACTCTTTTAATACTTTAATTATATCTTCATAATCATCTTTATTTACTTTTCTACCCTTTATTCCAAAACTATTTGCGGTATCTATATTATCTAATCTATCATCTAAAAATAAACATTCTTCTGGATTCAAATTATACTTATTTAATAAATATTCATATATAGGTTTATTAGGTTTAATCTCATGTATTTTATATGAAAGAACCATTCCATCAAATAAAGGACTTAAATCATCTATAAAATTACAAAATACTTCATCACTAGTATTAGATAAAAGATATAAATTATATCCCAAAGCTTTAAGTTTTTTTATTGTTTCAATAATATTACCATTATATTTTAGTTTATTAGGAAAATCTGTACTAAAATTATAGACTTCTTTTTCGTGGATATAATTAGTTCTTTTATTAATATTATTTGCCATTTCTTCTAATGAAATATCTCCTAAATCTAGTTTGCCTTCACCTAACCACTCAGGAGAATTAATGACATTATCTACTAGAAACTTTTTTGTATTGTTATCATTTGTATAGTATGATGTCATTTCGTCCGGATTAAATCTAACAATAATATTACCAAAATCAAATATAATATTCTTAATCATATTAACCTCTCTTACTCCTTGGATGAGCTTCTTCATAATTCTTTTTAACATAATTATTTGATACATGTGTATATATTTGTGTCGTTTCTATATTTTCATGGCCAAGCATTGTTTGAATTGATCTTAAATCTGCTCCATTATTAAGTAAATGAGTCGCAAAAGAATGTCTTAATACGTGAGGTGAAATTTCTCTATTAATTCCTTTTTCTAGCGCTATTTCCTTTAATATTTTAAAGAATCCTTGTCTAGATAGTTTATTACCTCTAGAATTTAAGAATAATAAGTCAGTAACTTTATTTTTAACCAATGTATTTCTATATAAATTAATATACTCATCTAAATATTTAGTTGCGATATCACTAATTGGTACGATTCTTTCTTTTGAACCTTTACCATATATTCTAACTAAATTCATCTCAAAATCTATATTATTTAATACTAAATTTAGTAATTCAGATACTCTTAAACCAGATGAATACATTAATTCAAGCATAGCTTTATTTCTTGATGTATATGCATCTTTTACTTCAATATCTAGTAACTTATCAATATCTTCTATTGATAATACTCTTGGCATCTTTTTAGGTGTTTTTAATCCTGTTATATCAGTAGTAGGATTATTATTTATATAATTGTTTTTTTCTAAGTATTTAAAATAGTTCTTTATAGATACAATATGTCTATTTATTGTCTTAGGTCCTACTTTCTTATTTAAATACCCTATATAATCAATAATATCATCTTTATTTATAGACTTATATGACTTATTAACAAACTTATAAAAATCCTCTAAATCTCTTCTATAACCATCTATAGTATTAGGACTTAATTGTCTTTCTAATGATAAATAGTTCATATAATCATATAATTCTTTATTAATATCAACCATATTTTCACCTAATATAATTATACATTATGTTATAAAATTTGACAATTATTAAGTTTTATTCTATAATATCTCAAATCAAAAAAAGAGGGGTGATTTTATGTCTATAGATAATATTTCAAGAATATATACAAAAGGAGAGAAAAATACTACCTATGTTTTTGATTTACCAGCACTTGATGATGATGAAGGAATAGTTAGTTATTCTCTTATAATATCTAAAGATGGTAAAATCAATATTACAAAATTAACAGATTATAATGATTTGTTTCAAAAACTTAATGAATCTAAAACTATATCTATAAAATATCAATCAAAAGACTATAAATTATTTATAAGTAAAATGGCTGATTATATGGATAAACTTAATGAAAATAATACTACTTTAAGTGAAGAAGATATTGAAATGATTAAATTACAATACGATAAAGAATTACATAAAAACGGAAATACTGAAATATTAAAACGTATATTAAAAAATAAGAAGACTACATAATCTTCTTATTTTTATTTGAATTAGAACCTGTTTCTCCAATTTCTTCTAAATCACTTATTCCACTCTTTAATCTATTACTTAGTATTGCATATTTAGATGATTCTAATACTATTTTAACTGGAGAAGTAGGCCCAAATACATTATCTCCTAAATCATATTTATACCAGTAATTAGATGAATTAACACTTGCATCTGAATCTGTTATTTCAAAATATATACAGTATGAATCTTCCCCTTTTCTCTTCGCAGAATATAAATTTATTCTTTTAAATATAGGACTATATTTAAAACTTGGATCTTCTTCTTTTAATAAGTTCTTAGAATTTAACTCAGAAAATAGCATTTCTATAGTTTTTTTAATTATTTCATTTTGTTCACTAAAACCTTTATAACTTAAATCACTCTTATACCCACTATTCGCATCAACCATAAGAGGGAAAAAAGTAGTAAATTTGTGATTAATATAGATATTTGACACATATTCATTTGAATTTTTTGGTTCAATAACATATTTTTCATCTATAAAATGCACAGCTGTTTGGCTTAATAATCTTAAAAAAGTAATATTAAACTTTTTTATCTCTTCATCATATACTTTCCTATTTACTAAATCATTATAAAATAATATTATTGAATTACACAAAGCTTTTGCTTTTTGATATAAGAGGTTTGGATTTGCATAAAATACTTCATTAGTTTTATAATCTTTTGAATCATATAAAGATTCAATATAATCACACCATTCTTTAAAATTTGTTCTACCTACAAAATCCAGATGTTTATATTTATTACCAGTAATTTCCCCTATTCTTTTACCAGTTCTTTGACATATATTATCAATTACGAAATTCCAGTTATTTCTAGGATCAGAGAAGTGTTTAAATTCTCTTTTACTTTCATCATAAGGCATAATACTTTGATAGAACTTAGTTTTAGATGCCATATAATCTATATATACATTTTTTTCATTTTTAATAATGTCATCAACATAATCTGTCTTAATTTCATTAGTTTCTTTTTTATTTGGTTTCATATATTTAGTTGTATAACCAATTTTATCATCTATTTCTTTTAATTCTTGTTTTGAAAGAGTTATGTGAGGTATTTCATCTCCTTTATAAAATGCTTCTCCATCAACAATATATGGAACACTTATTCCAAAATGTTTAGTAGACATACCCTCTTTAATATAAGAAAAATCAGATGCTGGAGTTGCGAAAATATTATTTCCATCTATATCTATACATAAAGAATAATGATGTAGATGATTTTTCATACCCTTAACCTTAATATAATTAGTTGTTTCAACTAAAGTAGATTTAATTTTTAATTCATCAAGTACATCTTTAATAAACTCCGCAGCAGTTTTACATACCATTTTATTCCATTCTTCTTTTTTTAGTCTACCCATATATACTTTATCTAATTTTTTAGGAGATAACCTACTTTCAGTAAGTTTATTATCTAGCGTAAAAAAGAATTCAGTATGTTTTTGTAAATATTTACCTGCTTCTAAATAAACATACCTTACTTTTTCTAAAGTTGTCCATTCTTCATCTATATTTGATAAAATATGTTTTTTTAACTCTTTTATATTATTCATATAAACCTCTCATAAACATTAATAATATATCATAAATCCGTTTAAAACTCAATAAATAAATGGTATAATTAAATTGGGTGAATTATATGAATGAACCATTAGCATTAAAACTAAGACCTACAAAAATTGAAGAAATAATTGGTCAAGAACATCTAGTTGGTAAAGGCGCACCAATATATAATTTTATTAAAAATAAAAAAGTGTTTTCTATGATTTTATATGGAAATCCTGGTATTGGTAAAACTACTATCGCAACTGTTATCGCAAATAGTGTAGATATGAAATATAGAATTCTAAATGCCACAACTAATGATAAAAAAGATCTAACAACAGTTATAGAAGAAGCTAAGCTTTATAATGGCATTATATTAATAATGGATGAAATACATAGATTAAATAAAGATAAACAAGATATACTACTTCCAGTATTAGAATCAGGTTTAATTACTTTAATAGGTTTAACTACTTCTAATCCATATCATAAAATAAATCCTGCGATAAGAAGTAGATGTACTATATTTGAATTAAAACCATTAACTACTGAAGATATAGAAAAAGCACTAAAAAAAGCATGTAAAAGTCCTTATTTAGAAGGAATAGATATTGGAAAAGAAGAAATAAAAATGATTGCGAAATTATCTTCAAATGATTTAAGAAGTGCATATAACCTATTAGAAATATGTTACTATAGTACTTCAAATAAAAAGATAACTAAAGAAGTTATATCTAAAATAAACTCTAAACCAGTATTCTTCTCTGATAAGGATGAAACTGGACATTATGATTTATTATCTGCTTTTCAAAAATCAATAAGAGGATCTGATGTTAATGCATCACTTCACTATTTATCTAGATTAATAATGCAAGAGGATTTAGATAGCATATATAGAAGAATGACAGTAATAGCGTATGAAGATATAGGACTTGCATCACCTAGTATGGGTGTAAAAGTAGAAGCTGCGATTAATGCATGTGAAAGAGTCGGTTTACCTGAAGCTAGAATAATACTTGCTAAAACAATAACAGAAATGGCTTTGTCTCCTAAATCAAATAGCGCATATATTGCTTTTGAAAAAGCATACCAGGATGTTATAAATGGTGAAATATATCCTATCCCAGATACTATTAGAATAGATTCTAAAATATATAAATATCCTCATGATTATAAAGGAAGTTATGTAAAGCAACAATATATGCCTGATAATTTAATTAATAAAAAATATTATAAAGCTAAACTTACTAGTAAATATGAAAGAGATTTAAATGATATATATGAAAAAATAGAAAAAATAAATAAGGAAGAATAATCTTCCTTATTTTATTAATTTTTTATTTCTAACAATTTTTTTATTTTCTGGATTATAATGAGTAATTGTTCCTTCATCACTTACCAAGGCAGATGCGATACTTTTAACCATTTGATTATATGTATTATCATCCATTTCATTTTGATTTAAAATAACTGCATTATTTGCTGATATAGAAACAATTGCTCCCTTAATATATAAATCCATTCTATCATTATCAGTACAAGTAGTTACTTTATCTACTTTTAAAGATAGAACTTGTCCATTACTAACAATTATAGCTGTTGTCATTATAAAGCCCCCTTCCAATGATTATTATTTATCTTCACCTTTTATAATATCAATAACCTTACGCATAGTTATATCATATTTTAATGCTTCTATACCTCCAGAATGAGTTATAAATTCATCTTTAGTAACATTATATTGCTTTGCTAATGTTTCAGCTTCTTTTTGTGCTTCTTTATCAGTTACTTTTATCTTTTCTAATTCAGCAATTTCTTCAAGCATAAATCTATATTTAACTCTCTTTTCAGCATCATTTCTCATTTGTTCTCTTAATGCTTGTTCATCTGAATTTGTATATTGATAGAACATTTCAAGTGAAATTCCTTGATGTTCTAAATTATGAGCATATTCATGAACCATTCTATCTAACTCTTCTTCTACTAATTCATTTGGTATTTCTACAGTAGTTTGTTTTTCTACTGCATCTAATAATTCATCAATATACTTATTTTCAGCATCATATTCTTTTCTTGCTTTAATTTGTTCTTCAGTTACTTTTCTTAAATCTTTTTCAGATTTAACATCTTGCATTTCTAAATCTAAGAAGAAGTCTTCATCAAGTTCTGGTAATTCTTTAGTTTTAACTTCATGTATTTTTACCTTAAATACAGCTTTTTTACCTTTTAATTCTTCTGCTTGATAGTCTTTAGGGAAAGTAACTTTTACATCTACATTATCGCCTGCTTTATGGCCAATTAATTGATCTTCAAAACCAGGAATAAATGTATTACTTCCAATTGTTAAAGAATAATTTTCTCCTTTACCGCCATCAAATGCATTATCACCTATAAATCCTTCAAAATCTATAACAGCGATATCGCCATTTTCAATTTTTCCATCTTTAATAACTAAATCAGCATATCTACTTCTTAAATTTTCTATTTCATTATCTATTTCTTCTTTAGATACTTTTACTGCTTCTTTTTTAACATTAAGATTTTTATATTTTTTAATTTTAACTTCTGGTTTAGTTGTTACAATAAAAGAAATTACTAATTTATCATCATCTACTTCTTTAACATCTATCTTAGGATCCATTATTGGTTCTAATTTATTATCTTTTAATAATTTAGAATACATATTACCTATCTCACTATTTATAGCTGTATAATATAAAGACATTTTACCATATTTCTTTTCATATACGTTTCTAGGTACTTTACCTTTTCTAAAACCATCAACATTTGCTTTTTTTTGTTCTTCTATAAAAGTTCTATCTACAGCTTCTTTCCATTCTTTTCCTTCTAATTTTGCTTCTATTTCGTGAATATTTTTCATAATTCCTCCTCAAAAATCTCCTTTATTATATACTAATTTAGTATTAATATCAAGAAAAAAAGAGATATTAAATCTCTTAGTGTAAATTACTTAATTGAAACAATTTCTATATCGTAATTTCCATTTGGACTTTCAATAGTAACTTTGTCACCTTTTTTCTTACCCATTATACCAATCGCAATTGGTGATTCATTAGATATTTTATTTTCAAAAGGATCAGCTTCTGTACTACCTACAATTGAATATTCTTCAATTTCATCATCATCTATATATTTAATTTCTACAGTTGAACCAATACTAACTTTATCTTTTTTTCCTTCTTCAATAATAGTAGCATTATCAACTATATATTCAAGTTCCTTTATTCTTGCTTCTACATGTCCTTGTCTATCTCTAGCTGCATGATATTCAGCATTTTCAGATAAATCTCCTTGCGCTCTAGCTTCTTTTATTTGACTAATAACTTCTGGTCTAACATTTTGTTTTAAATCATCTAATTCTGCTTTAACTTCATCTAGACCTTTTTGAGTTAAAAATATTTCTTTCTTGTTACCTTTCATAACGTCTCTCCTCTTTAATGTATTGACAGTAAAAAATATTACTACAAAAAAGATAGTTTGTCAACAAACAAATCTGTATTTTTAAAAATATTAAAAAAAATCAAAGAAAAAAAGATACTATTGTATCCTCTTTCCTGTTTTAAAATCATATATTTTACACTTTGGTGTATCATCTATTATTTCTTCATTGTTAGCCATTTCTAAAGATAATTCTTTTAGCAATTTTTGAGCATATAGGTGTCTATAGTAAATATTATCAAATTCTTTACGAAGTTCAATTCTATCCTCTATTTCTTCTTCATCTAAATACCCTTCTAATCTATCTTTTAATGTATTATTAGTCTCATAGTCATAAGAACCTATTTTTATACTATTAATTTTTTCATTAATTATCTTGCATTCATTTTTTATCTTTTTCATTATATCCTTAATAATATCTCTATCTCTTTCATGCATCAATTTAAGTGATAAAGCAGATGCGATAGTATCTTCAACAAAGAAGTATTCTTCTATATCTACCCTTTTAGGAATACAAGAACCATATTCATTATCTTGTCGTTTTATCTTATTTGCCCTTTTTAATATATAAGAATACTTTAATACATTAAGTTTATCTAAAGGTGTGACTGGTTGATATTTGCTCTTAATAAAATGATCTAAAAATAATAATGTATAATTATCTAGTGTTTCTCCTGTCGATAAACCTAAAATATTATTCATGTTTTTCGCCCCTTTTCTTTTACATTAAAAACAATACTTTTTAATTGTTAAAGTATTGCTTAAAAATCTTCTTCATTACTAGGTTCACAGTTTTCATTATATGTTAAATTTAACTTTTTATAACTACCTTCACCTAATACTAATTTATTACTTTCGTAAGAATCAGTATTAGTTTTTTCTAATTCATCATCAAAGTAATATGGAGTAATAGCTTGTTTAGCAGCTCTAAAAGCATAATACATATCACGGCAACTTACTTGATTTATAGATTTCTTAAATACATTTTTTGCAAATACTTCTGCATCCCATGCCTCTGCATATAAAGCTTCAAAATCATTTTCAAATAACTTATTTTCATATGTTTCTGAATATAAAACTTCATATTCATTTTTAATTATGTATTTTTCAATATTTTCTCTATTTTTTAATAGATATTCTCTTAATGTCATTCTTTTTCTCCCTTTCAAATAATTTTCATTTATTATATACATATTTTAAAAAAATGCAATTATTTTTGCATTTTTATTTATCAAAGAAATTAATTCTCATTAAATCATATTCTTCAACTTTAACATCACAAGGAATTCTAAGTACTTCTTGAGGATGCCTTGCAGCGTCTACTAATTCTCCATCTTCATTTTTAATATATTTAACTTTTAAATTAAATGAATCTTTTTTAGGTCCGAATATATTTATTTCATCTCCATCTTCAAAATAGTTTCTTTGTTCAAATATAATTTCCTTATTCTTTTCATCATATCCTAAAACTACTCCTAAGAAATCTTGATTAGTATTTTCTTGTCTACCAATAAAATATTGTTCATTTACACCAGGTATCTTATCAAAGTATTGAGGCAAAGTATCCCTATTTGCGCATCTATATAGTTCTATTTCATCCTTTTTATTATATTCATAATTACCATTATAATAATTATCTATAACTCTTCTATATACAGATAATAATGTTGCAATATAATATACTGATTTCATTCTTCCTTCAATTTTTAAAGATCTAACACCTATATTTATTAAATCTGGTATATATTTTAATAACGATAAATCTTTTGGTGAAAATGAAAAATCAACTTCATCATTTATTTTTCCTTTTTCATCATATAAGTCAAATGTCCATCTACATATTTGCGCACATGCGCCCCTATTTGAATCTCTATTTGTTAGATAATTAGATAATGTACATCTACCTGAATATCCCATACACATCGCACCATGTACAAATACTTCAACATCTATTCCAGTTTCATTAATAATAGACTCAATATCTTTTTTAGAACATTCTCTTGCTAAAACTACTCTTTTAACTCCTTCTTTTTGGAAGAATTTTACTGTTTCTTTATTTAAGCAACATGCTTGAGTACTTAAATGAAATTCTAAATTTATATTATTTTCTTTTAATAAATCTAATATGAATAAATCAGATACTATTATTGCATCTACACCATATTCTTCTAGTTTTTTTAAATATTCAACTAGACCATCGTAATCACTCTCATGAAAAACTATATTTACAGTTACATATACTTTTACATTATGTTCGTGAGCAAACTTAACGCCTTCTTTTATATTATCTAAATTAAAATTAGTTGCGTTAGCCCTTAATGAGAATTTTTCACCACCAAAGTATACAGCATCTGCTCCATATATACATGCCCATTTTAAACGTTCTAAATCACCCGCAGGTGCCAATAACTCAATTCTTTCCATATTCTTCCACCCTATATACTGTTTTCTTATCTAAAAAGCCATAGAAAGTATCATAATAAGTATTAGAATCTACAACTTTTTCTAATGATTCAACAAATTTTTTATCTTGATAAGCATTTCTTAAAGAAGAAAAAGCTTCAATTACATTATAAAAATTATTTTCATTAAGCATATAATCATCTAATATTATAAAATCTATATTATTTTCTAACAATTTAGGATAAAATTTAATACCATTTAACACTGAATTAGTAAAGAAATTAGTATCACTATTCTCAACTAAAAAGTATGTACCTTCTTTAGTCTTGTCTTTAATATAATATTTATCTTTTTCTTTCTTTTTACCAGTATGTTCAAAATAATTAGTTAATAGTTTTCTAGATGATGTTGCCATATTTAAAAAACCATATAATATAGAACCTGTTTTAACCTTTGTATTATTAGTTATTTCAATTATTTCATCTACAGATATTTCATTAGACAATAAAGCGTATTTTACCCCTCTTTTATATAGAAAATCAAGTGTTTTAGAATTAGTTCCTAAATGATTGGAATACCATAATATATCTTTATCATATTTAATATCATTTAATATATTTAATACTCCAACATCAGTATAAAAAATACCCGAAATATCATAATCTTTTATTTCAAGTAAAAAATCCTTAACTGAATCAATTTCGTCATTATAAAAAAGTTTATTAATACAAATAAATACCTTTCTATTATAACTATTAATTAAATCAACATATTCCTTTAATTCTTCTTTTTTAATAAGACTATTAAAATTATTACTAAATCCTTCAATTCCTAATAAAAATCCATCAAAATCTTGCTGCATATAAAGTGAAATCATTTTTTTAGTAGGAAGAGGAACATAAATATTACTCATTAATCCTCCTTTTTATAAGATACAGCTATCCCATCACCTATTCTATAAAATGTTGTATTATATTCTTTATTATCCTTTAAAAATTCAATATATTTTTTTATTTTATTAACTAACTGTCTTAAATTCTTATTTCTTATTCTTTCTTTTTCTTCTACCAATCCATGAAATAACATATTATCTGTAACTATTACACCTTTATCGTTTAAATTATCTTTATATTTATTAAAAAACTTAATATTTTGACCCTTAGCAGCGTCTATAAATATTAAATCATATTTACCTTTAATATCAGTATCTAAAGCATCATCATTAATAATATTAATTCTATCATCTAATTTACAATTGTTTATATTTTTAACAGCTTCACTATATCTAGTTTTATCTCTTTCTATTGTTGTTACTAAAATATCTTTATCACATAATGCCATTTTTATTGATGAATATCCTATTGCTGAACCAATTTCTAATATACTTTTAACATTATTTTCACTTATTAAATTACACATAAAATCAATACCTTCTTTATTCATTATAGGTACATTTTCTTTTAATGCATAATCTTCCATTTCAACTAAAATATCATTGATATTACTCATTTTCTTTAGTTAAATTTGATAAAATCCCTTCTATTAATTTCCATTCTTTTTCTGTTTCAATTGGTCCTAAATCACTTAATTCTTTGTTTGGATCATATGTAGATGCATATGTTCTAAATTTTCCATTTTCATCTACTGTTTCATCAGTATATACTATATAGTTTTTATTAGTTTCTGTTAAATCAAATGTATATAAAATCTTACATTCTTTTTTATTACCATCTTTATCAATATATGTAAAATAATTTTTATTTTCATTCTTTGGCATACTTATTTTCTCCTATCTAAATATCTTTGTAATATTATAGTAGCAGCAAGTGCATCTACTTTTTTCTTTCTCTTTTTTCTAGATAAATCTGATGCGATCATCATATTATTCGCTTCCACAGATGATAATCTTTCATCTTCTAAAATAACAGGTAAATCAAAATTAGATTCAAGTATTTTCTTAAAATTTAAACTTCTTTCACCTGCAAAACCTATTGAATTATTCATGTTTTTTGGAAAACCAAGAATAATACTTTCAATTTTCTTTTCATCAATTATTTCTTTTAAAGGTTCTATTAAACTATCATAATCTTCTTCTTTAAATTCTATTGTTTTATAAAAAGATGCGATTAATCCTAATGAATCACTAATCGCAATACCTAAAGTCTTAGTTCCTAAATCTAAACCTATATATCTCATTATTTATTTAAATAATTACGTAGTAAAACTTCAATTATATCAGTTCTATCTAATTTAGTAACTTTCTTTCTGGTTTCATTATAATTAGAAATATACCCTGGATCACCACTAATTAAATATCCAACTAATTGATTTACCGAATTATATCCCCTTTCTTCTAAAGCATCTACTGCATCAGATAAAGTTTCTTTAACTAATATTTCGTTAAAATCTCTTGTATTAAATATATTTGTTGTACCTAAATCCATACTCTCACCTCTAATGCCATTAGTATAACACAAATAAACAAAAAAAGAAATAGATACCTATTTCTTAATATTCAAACCAAAGTCCTTGATCTTTTAATTTTTGTATTATTGATGTATGTTCTCCATCAGTCTTACTAAAGTATAATTTACCATTTTTATCCGCTACAAAATAGAAATAATCATTCTTTTTATAATTTATAACTGCATTAATCGCATCTTCTGATGGATTACATATTGGACCTACTGGAAGTTTACCTGCACTTGACATAGGTCTAGTATTATATGGATTTTGATCATCAATTTCTGCTTGATATAAATCTCTATCTCCCATATCTACTTTAGCAGCGTAATAAGTAGTAACGTCACTTCCTAATGGTAAATTACTATTTATTCTATTAAAGAATACACCAACAATATTCTTTCTATCATCTAATGACTTTCCTTCTAATTCCGCTACTGACGCTAAAGTAATAATCTTATGAATACCTAGTTCACTAGAATCAATAGAAGTTTTATATTTATCTAATACATCTTCTTCTCTATCTAACATCTTTTTAAATATATCCTTAATAGTTACATCTTTATTAAATTCATACGTATCTGGATATAAGTATCCTTCTAAAGGATAATATATATTTTCATTTAATATGTCATCAGTTAAGAACCAATATTCATTCATTAATGACTTAATATATTCATGATCATTTAATGTATTATATATATCATTTTCGCTAATTTTAGTATTATCAGTAATAATTTTAATAACACCCCTCATATTCTTACCTTCATGAAATGTAAGTGTTATAGTATCTTGTTTTATATTTTTAGAATTAGTAATAACAGAAAATATTTGTCTTAAACTCATATTTCTATTTAATACATAATTACCTGCTTTTATAGTATCTATATTATTAAGTTTAATAAATAATATTGCAAATTTTCTACTCTTAATTAATCTTTCTTTTTTTAAATCATTAATAATACTTTTTGTAGATTCTCCTTGCTTAACACTAAAAACTACTTTATCACTACTGCTAGATACAGGTGTAG
Source organism: uncultured Muribaculaceae bacterium (assembly GCA_964548815.1). GTDB lineage: Bacteria > Bacillota_I > Bacilli_A > RF39 > UBA660 > RUG13038. Next base: position 21,790 of record CAZJSD010000006.1, on the reverse strand, counting down.
TTAAATAAGCACATAATCCAACACCACATATTACTAATATAATTACTATTATTGGTAATAATTTTAATTTACTTTTCTTTTTTTTATTCTTAGCCATTCTTTCACCGCCTATAATAATATAATAACAAATTTTAATACTATTTTCAAAATCAAATTAGATATTTATTTATTTTTTTAAATAATAACGTAAAGAAAGAAGATTAAAAATCCTCTTTCTTTGATACAAATAAATTAATAATATTTAGTATTATAAATATAAAACAAAGTACTCCTAAACCAATTGTAATATAAAACTTTATAGAAATAATATTCTTATTCTTTTCATAATCTTTATTAGTGTAATATCCTTTTTGAAAATCTAAGTCTAATTCACTTTCTTCACTAATATTATTTTTAAGCATATCTATATTTGCATTATCCTTCATATACATTAAATCTAAGGTACCGGTATTAACAGTAGAATCAGTAAGTTCTAAAAGAAATGATTTATCTCCTATATTATCTACGTATATAATTGTCTTATTATCATTATCAGATAATGAAAATCTTGTTTCTTCTAAATCAGAAGTATTTAACGTAATAAACTTATAATCTTCATATTTATTAATATCTTTTTCATCATTAATAATTTTTTTATTAAAAATAACATTATAATCTTTATTAATAACGACAGTACATAATAATAAAACCATTATTAATATATAAAATATTATATTTACTAAATTTTTCTTCATATTAACCTCATTTTATATCTTTTTTAAGTTCGAATAGTGTATTTAAAGCGTCCATTGGTGTCATATTTAATATATCCATATTCTTTATTTTTTCTTCAACTACAGATTCTTTTTCTTCTTCTAAAGGTAAAGATAGTTCTACAATTGTTTCTCTCTTTTCTTTTGTTTCATATCCTTTTAGTATTTCATCAGCTCTTTTAATTAGTGAATCAGGTAACTTAGCAAGTTTCGCAACATGAATACCATAACTCTTATCAACAGAACCATCCATTACTTTATGTAAGAAAGTAATATTACCATCTTCTTCTATAGCAGATACATGTACATTTTTTAAATTAGGTAATGTGTTGGCTAAATCAGTTAATTCATGATAATGTGTTGAGAAAAATGTCTTTGCATGTACTTTATTATGTATATATTCTATTATAGAAGCCGCAAGTGCCATACCATCATATGTTGCAGTTCCTCTTCCTAATTCATCAAATAATATTAAACTATTCTCTGTAGCGTTACTAATTGCGTTATTTGCTTCCATCATTTCTACCATAAAAGTAGAAGAACCAGAAACTAAATCATCAGATGCTCCTATTCTTGTGAATATCTTATCAAATATAGGAAGATTAGCTGATGAAGCAGGAACAAATGATCCCATTTGAGCAAGTATACTTATAATTGCCATTTGTCTTTCATATGTAGATTTACCGGCCATATTAGGACCTGTTATAAGCATAATAGTTGTATTCTTATCAAAATATATATCATTAGGAGAATACTCATCAATCATAACTTTTTCTACTACAGGATGTCTTCCATCTTTAATATCTATAATATGATCATCATTTAAAACTGGTCTAACAAAATTATTTTCTTCCGCTACTACTGTTAAAGATGCTAAAACATCAATTTCACTTAAAACAAAAGATAAATCTTGTAAATCAGATATATATTCTTTTATTTTGTTTCTAATTCCTACAAACAAATCATATTCAAGATTAATAATCTTTTCTTCTGCACCTAATATTAATGCTTCTTTTTCTTTTAGTATAGGTGTAATAAATCTTTCACCAGTAGATAATGTTTGTTTCCTTTCATAACCAAATTCTTCTTTTATATCTTTAATAGATCCTTTACTAACCTCTATATAATATCCAAATACCTTATTAAAACCTACTTTTAAATTCTTAATACCGGTTCTATCTCTTTCTTCTTGCTCTAATCTAGATACAAAGTCTTTATTAGATTTTCTTGCTAACTTTATTTCATCTAATTCCTTATTGTATCCTTCTTTAATAAGATACCCCTCTTTTAATGTTATAGGTGCATCTTCATATATAGATTCATCGATAAGCTTATATAATTCTTCAAAAGTATTAATTTCATTAAATCCTAGTTTTATAAGATTATCATTAATTTTAGGTAATTCTTTTAAAGATGTTTTTAATTGTAATAAATCTCTAGCATTTGCTGAACCAAAACCTACTTTACCAACTAATCTTTCTAAGTCATATACATTATCTAATGCATCTCTTAATTCATCTTTAATAATAAATTCATTAGTTAGTTTTTCTATTTTATTATATCTTTCTTCAATTATTTCCTTATTTACTAATGGATTAAGTATCCATTTTTTAAGTAACCTTGCGCCCATCGCAGTTTTAGTTTTATCTAGTAACCATAAAAGCGAATATTTCTTCTCTTTAGTCCTAATATTTTCAATTAATTCAAGGTTTCTTTTTGTATTAATATCCATTCTTAAAAAAGAATTCTCATTAACAATATTAATTTTTCTTAAATGTGATAAACTTCTTTTTTGAGTAGATTCTAAATATGATAATAAATGTTTCGCACATTCTATTATTCTTTCATCTTCTATATCTTTATATATATTACTATAATCATTATTTAAATCAGTATTATTAAAAATAGATATTGTCAAATTATAATGTCTTTTAACATCATCAAGTATTAACCTATTAAAATCAGTTTTAATTACTATTTCTTTTATATTTCTCTCTACTATTTCATCTACAAGTTTTTCATCATCTTTTTCAATAACAAATGCATTAAATTCACCAGTTGTTATATCAGAATAACATACTACATATGCATATTTTAAATCAAGTACATTACCTATATAATTATTAGATTTTTCATCTAACATATCACTATTCATTTGAGTACCAGAAGATACTACCTGAATTATATCTCTTTTAACTAGTGTTTTAGTAGTCTTAGGATCTTCTACTTGTTCACATATTGCGACTTTATATCCCTTTTCTAGTAGTTTATTAATGTATATTTCAGCAGCATGATAAGGAACACCACACATAGGTACTCTTTCATCTAAACCACATGATTTACCTGTTAATGTTAATTCTAAATCTCTAGATACATTAATAGCGTCTTCAAAAAACATCTCATAAAAATCTCCAACTCTAAAAAATATAATTGTATCTAAATTATCATTTTTAACATCAATATATTGTTTCATCATAGGAGAAACTTTTGTAATATCAACATCTGCCATCTTCATATACTTCACCTAAGAAAATTATATCATTATTAATATAAAAATAAAAGAAAAAAAGCCATAAAGGCTTTATTTTAATCTTGAATTAGTATCTAAATTATATATATATTCATTATGTTCTGGGCCCGCGATTAAATATACATCCGCAACTACACATAATTCACCATTGCTATTTAAATACATATCAAAATCATCTAATTTAGTGTTTTTTATCTTGTTTTGCGTGCCTTCATAAACTGATGAATGACCTCCATAATACTTTTGCGATTTAGCAGTATCTAAAGCACCAGTATCCTCTAAATCTTTTTCATATGCACCAAATACCTTTGAAGTAAAATCACTTTCATTTATATTCTTTATTTCTATTAAAGCTTTATTAGTTACTTCTTTACCTGTTTTAGTATTTATATTAGCTGCTACATAATAAACAGATGACCCTGGTGTTGTTGATTTAACTATAATTGATAAAACATCACTATTTTCATAAAAATCATAGTTGATTGTAAAATTTTCATCATAAGTATCTCTTGTTCCAGCAAAATCTTTTATCTTTTTATTTAATCTATCTGCATCCACTGAATCAATATTAATTATAGGTACTTTTTCATATTGACTTGTATTTTCATCATAAACAATTGGTTTAGTGCTATCTTTCTTAGATACTGATGTATCTGTTTTATCTTTCTTATCTGTATCTTCCTTAGTAGCAGGTTTTGTTTCGCTTGGTCTTAAAAACTTATCATATGCAACATAAGTACCTAACCCTAATACTAGTATTGTTAATAATATTATTAACGCAATTAATCCTTTATTACTTTTCTTTTCCATATTATCACCCCTTATTTTAAATCGGTATATGAACCAGTATCAATATCTATTATATAATAACCAGTTTCAGCTCCTGCGATTTGATATTCTTCATATATAACGCATAGATGTCCATCATCATTTAAATATAAAACTACATTATCATTTGTTAATTTATCAATATTTATCTTAGTAGCTTGTTCTACAGTAGTAGAATAATCACTAGGTATTCTCATACTATATCCTTCTGATGTTTTTACTTTTTCCATCCATACAGATTTCATCTTTTCTTTTAACTGATCTAATGTAAGATTCTTAAGTTTTAATAATTCTTCCGATGTTACTCTTTTACCATTATTCTTATTAATATTATGAACAATATATTTATTTGTAGAACCACCAACATTTTTCTTTAATACAACTGATTCAATATTGTTATTGTCATATACTTTAAATGAAATATCATTTCCAGAAGTATAACTATCAATGAAATCTTTTATTTCTTTATTAATTTCATTAGCGTCTTCTGAATCATAATCAATTTGTGGGAATTTAACCCCATTTTCACTTTGTTTTATCGCAATATCTAATACTTTACCAAAGATATCGGAAATCTTATCAGTAGTATTAGTTACTGTATTAATTGCCTTAGTACCTAATTGACACTTATACTTTTGCACTCTTAATGAGATTGTTAATCCTACAATAGTTAAAAACATAACAACTATAATAATTATTAAAACAGTTATTAATCCTTTATTATTTTTATTTTCCATAAAAATCCTCCTTCTATTAATCTAATTATATCATTAATAGTTATATAAAAATAATATTAATAATTCTATTTACATATAATTTACTATGAAAAAGATATTATTAATAATACTAATATTTATAGAATTATTTATATGTTTTTATTCAAAAGAAATAATTAAAGAATTTACTATTACATTAAATTTATGTTTATATTCATTGATGCCCTCTATGTTCTTTCAAATATTTTTTTCAAATATTCTTATTAATTTAGATATATATAAACTGATTCCTATTAAGATATCTAACTTTTTTAATATATCTAGATATGAATTATCCATTATTATCATTTCCTTATTCGCTGGATACCCAAATAATATTAAATTATTAAATAATAGTAAAAATGAATATTTATATTATTCTAGTAATTATGTAAATCCATTATTTTTAATTAGTACAGTAGGAACTTTATATCTAAAAAATATAAAAGTCTCTATTACTATATTAATTAGTCATATATTATCTAATATTATTATGTTATATATATTTAGAAATAAATATATTGTTACTGATTATAATATTAATAATAAAAATACTAATCTATATTCTAATTCATTACGAAATACTATTAATACTTTAGTTATTATATTTTCTAATTTATTATTTATATCTCTTTTAGTAACATTATTAAAAATAATATTACCATTTAATAATAATATAAATAGTTTTATTATTGGTATCATAGAGTTTTCTAGAGGAACATATGAAATATCAATATTAAAATTAAATATATATTTAAAAGGGTTATTAATACTTATAATAATTACATTTGGATCTTTATCAGTGCATTTTCAAATGATCTGTATTAATGAAAAAATAAAATACATTAAGTATCTTTTATATAGATTACTTAATGTATTAATATCTATTATTATATATTTAATAATAATCTTAATGAAATAGTTCCATAATACTATCCAAATTAATATTACAAAGGAATAATATAATTGTCGCAATCGCAAGATATGGACCAAATGGAAGCATTACTTCATTTTTCTTATATGCATTATAAATTGAAAAAGGTAACGCAATAAATGATGCGATAAATATAATTATTATTGATAGTTTATATCCCATCAAAAGTGAGATAAAAGCCATCATCTTTATGTCTCCTCCACCAAGAGATTCCTTTTTAAATATTAAATCCCCTATCTTCTTTATAACAAACATAATTACAAACATAATTAATGCATCTACTGCCATAAATAATATTTCATAGCCAATATCTAATAAACTAGAAACTTCTTCATTTAAATAACTTAAATATATTTTTATTATAACAACAAGTATTGATGATACAATTAATAATTTATTAGGTATAAGCATATATTTAATATCACCAAACATAATAATTAATAAACATGATATAAAAACTATTCCAAGTAAGATCTGAATATTTGAATTATTAAAATCCATAAATGTAATATAAGTTAACGAAAATAAAATACCCGTTAATAACTCAAATGCAATATAAATAAAAGATATTTTTTGTTGGCAGTAATTACACTTCCCTTTTTGTTTTATAAAAGAAAAAATAGGTATTGTTTCAATAAAAGATAATGAGTGATTACATGTGTCACACTTTGGTTTATCTAGTAAACTTTCATTTATAGATAATCTATAACCTATAGTATTAAATATATATCCACCTAAAAGTACCCCAATTATAAAAAATATAATAACATTTATATACATATACAATCCTTCTTTATTATAATTTATTATATCATATTAAAAATATAAATTAAACTTTTTTTTAAATAGACATATATTATTTATAAGGAGGTTTACATATGTTTAATCAGTATAACCCATATTTATATCAAGGTATGACTAAAACATTTAGTTTTACAAATATATTAAATAACGCACAAAAAACATTAAATATTGTTAATCAAGCACTTCCTATAGTAAAAGAAGTAAAACCAATAATTAAAAACGCAAGAACACTATTTAATGTCGCAAAAGGCTTTAATAGTATTAATAATACTCAAAATACAAATAACGATGTTGTAAATACTAATTATCAAAATAATAATAATAATTCTAATAATGGTTTAAATTTTTTCATTTAAAAAAGGAATATTGAAGTATATTGCTACTCATCTTCCTTTTTTCTTGGTTTAAAAGTTAATAAATTGTCTTTTTTTGGTTTTGCTTCTGCCCTTAAATAATTAATTGCGAAATCATATTCTTTATCTGTTCTAATACCAGATAATATCTTATCCGCACCTTCTATTAATTCGGCATCACTCTTATATTTAATGTTGGTTAAATATTCATCTAATTTTCTTTTTAATAATATATTTTCTGAAGTACTTAATTTTTCTGTTATTATTCTCTCTTTTAGATATTTATCAACTATCTTACTAATATTGATATAATTAAAATCTAAACTTGTATTATTAGCGTTTATTGAAATATCATTTAATTCATCAGAAGAAGAATTATATTTAAATGAATACTCGAAATATTTATCTAATATTTTTTTATTATTCAATACTCTATAAAAATAGTTATTAAAATCAACATCATTATCATCACAATAATCTTTTACTTCTTCTTCCATATAATAGAATCTATTCTTTTCATTTTTATATTCAAATTCTTCAAAATTAAATAAATAATAATCAAATTTAAAATCATAATCACTTAATAAATCTATATGACAAAGTAAGTACTCTCCTAAATTAGGGTCATAAGAGTTTATAATATCAGCGACTATATTACATACTCCTTTTGATAATACTAATTCTTTTGAATTATATTTTCTATGAATATCTTCTTCAATGTTAAATCTATTATTTGGAAATGAATCATTTAATATATCTTTAAGCATTGTTCTTGCGGCAAAATCTTTTACTTCTTCTTCATTTTCATTATTAGAAGATAAGATTTTAAAACCTAAGAATAGTTTATTATTCAAATCTTCAAAGTCCAAATCTCTATCTTGTTTTAATTCCATTTTAGCTTGATAAAACTGTGACAAACATAAAACATAGAGATTTCTCATTTCAAGTTGCATCAATATAATATTATCATCTAAATTTACTTTCATTCTATTTATTCTATTATATATTTTTACACATACTGGTAATGCATCTATAGGTGTTTTTGTATTTATTTGCTCAAAAAATAGATCAATTAAATTATTGACATCTATAGAATTATTAATCTCCATATAAACATTATCATTAATATCCATAATATCCCCTTCTCTTAAGTGTATATTATTATACAACATATAAAAGAAATGTCAAAAAAAGAGTAATTTATTACTCTTATATATATGTATATTTTATATTTTTTAAAAATTCCTTAGTCTTCATAAATAATCCAGTATATGAATCATAGTATTCATCAATAAACTCTTCTATTTCCTTTTTTACTGGAGAACTAACATCCAATTTTGTTATTTTATCAATATCTACATAATAAAGCATCCTTATAATATTTAGAGTTTTATTATTTACTATTTTTTCATTAGAATGGTGATCTGTACATATAAAACCACCTTTTTCTACAGAAATAGTAATTATTTTACTTTTACCACATATAGAACATGTATCAAAATTAGGACTTATACCTAAATAAGATAAATACTTAAGTTCTAATATATCTGTGATTAATTCTGGATCATAATTATCTTCTATTTTTAAAATTGAAGATTCTAATATATTGAATATATTTTTATTATTATTTTCTTTAAGAACTTGACTAGTTAAATCTAGTAAATAAGATGCATAACTGATTTTTAATAAATCATTTTTAATATTATTTAAAGGATTAATAACATCCGCACATATTAATGTAGATAGTTTACCCTCTTTATAGTTAATCTGAAATTCTGCATAAGTTAGTTTGGTACTTACACTTCTTAAATTATTCTTTAATCTCTTGCTTCCTTTCGCAATTAAATCAATGACACCATATTCTTCAGTAATCATATTTAGTAATTTACTAGATTCTTTATATGGTTTTTCACTAATTATTATTCCCTTTACTCTCGTTATCTCCAATTTTATCAAGTCCTTTATAAGTCATATCTTTATATCTTAGGTAATAAGATATATCTCCTGTCTTTGTAAATAAATTCCATATTTCTTCTTTTGTCATTATATCACCATTAATATAATGAGTTATTATTTAGAATTTATTCAAAATTATTTTCATCAAATCCAAATTCAATTAAATATTTATCTCTATCTCTCCAGTTATTAACTGTTTTTACAAATAAATCTAAATAAACAGATTTACCTACTAATTCTTCTATATCTTTTCTTGCATCTATACCAATATCTTTAATCATTTCTCCATTATGACCAACCAATATCTTCTTAATTCCATCTCTTTCTACTATTATACATGCATTAATTACTACAGAATCTTTCTTTTCTTCATAATTTTCAATTACAACAGTTACTGCATGAGGAACTTCTTCTCTTGTTTTTCTAAGTACTTTTTCTCTAATTAATTCTGATACTAAGAATCTAATACTTTTATCTGTATAATAATCTTCAGGATATATTTTTTCTCCTTCATTTAGATAATTCTTAATAGTTTTAATTAATTCATCTACATTTTTCTCTTTAAGTGCGCTTATTGGAATAATCTCTTTAAAATCATATTTATCTTTATATTCCATAATCATATTAAATAATTCTTCTTTTTTAATCTTATCTACTTTATTTAATATCAAAAAAGTATTAATATTTTCTTCTTTTATTCTTTCTAATATAAATTCATCACCTTTACCAAAAGGAGTGCTTGAATCTATCATAAATAATACTAAATCAACACCTTCAAGAGATGAATAAGATTCTCTATTTAAATATTTACCAAGTTTATTAACTGGTTTATGAATACCTGGTGTATCAACAAATATAATTTGAGAATCAGTATCATTATATATACCTTGTATATTATTTCTAGTTGTCTGAGGTTTATTTGAAGTGATTGCGATTTTTTCTTTAATAATTGAATTAATTAATGTAGATTTACCTGCATTAGGTCTACCTACTATTGATACTATTCCTACTTTCATACTCTTTTTACTCCATAACTATCTAATATTTCTTCTTGTAAAGAAAACATTTTTTCTTCATCTTCTTTATTCATATGATCATATCCAAGTAAATGTAAAAAACCATGAGTTACTAAGAAAAATAGTTCTCTTTTAACAGAATGATTATATTCTTTAGCTTGTTCATATACTTTATCAATGGAAATATATATATCACCTAGTAATCTTTCTTTTATCTCATATTCTTCGTTTTCTTCTAGCGCAAAAGAAATAACATCAGTTGGTCTATCTATACCTCTATATTCTCTATTAATTTCATGTATCTTATCATTATCTACGATAATAACAGAAAAAGATGCATCTACATGCATATAGCCCAATAAATACTTTGTATAATCATCTAATTCTTTTATTTCTTCTAATTTTTCATTAGTTAAATTATTTATTTCTATCATCTTAAAAGCCCCCAAAAAGTATAACTAGAATATAGTAAAACTATTAACGCTACCGCTAGTATAATAAATATATTTTTAAATAATGTGCTTGAAAAAATTGATGGAAATTTTCTTTCTATTGAATCCATAATATAATATATTAAGAATCCTAATATACTTCCAATTAGATTTAATATAATATCATCAACATCAAATGTTCTTCCTATTTTTAATTGAGTAAACTCTATTGTTATTGAAGTTATTAATGATACTACAAGCATTGCAAATGGTTTACGAGACTTCATAATATGTGAAACAAAGAAACCAAAAGGTATGAAAAGAATAATATTACCTACTATATTATGCATAAATACTTTAGATCCAAATTCATATCTAAATATTTCATGAAATGGAATAAAATTATTTGTACCATAATTAACATCTTGGAATGTTACTACATAGAAAAGTAATAACGCATACAATAAATACGCTAGACTAAACATTTCTTTATAAAAAACAAATTTTTCTTTATTTGTTATTAAATATACTATTCTGATTGAAATAATTACTACTGTAAATATAATTATCATAGGATAATTCTCAGTTAGTGCGTTCTCCAATGTTTTCTGTATCATCTACTTCACCCGTTTCTATAATTCTTTTTTCACCTATTTCTTCATAAACCGAAAAAAATATATCTACTATTATTTTACTACCATTACTGTAAAAATTCAAAGTTTTTTGTTTTATTATGTATTCATCTTCTTTTAATTTGTCTAGTATTTTTTCTTTTGAATAGGATTCTGCCTTTTTAAGAACTTCTTTATTACTATAATTTTGATTAGTTATAATAATATCTCTAATTCTTTCTAAACCTATCTCAAAACCAATCATCTTATTTTTATAATATATACTTTTCTTTCTATCATAATGCTTATATTTGAATAATTCTATATATCTATTACCTATTTTTATATAAGGTACTATTTTTGTTTTATTTGTATATTTCTTCTCCTTATAATTAAATGGATACTCAATATTAACTTTGTACCATGTTTCTGCATATACTTTTCCTTCTGCGCTTTCTCTATATTTAACCTCATCATTCAACATAATATCTGATGAAATAAGTATCTCCCCTTTTGATACATAATTCCCTGGTTCTATAAGAGAAATACCTTTATAAGTATAAATATCTTTTATTATTCCTGATTTTTTTGATACTATTGAATATATTTCATTATCTATTTTCTCTTCTTTTTTCTTTCTTTCTACATAATTAATAATATATTTAGTACCATTTTCTTTTATTTCTATCCATTCAATATTATCTTTATATTTTTCCTTTATTTTTGTTTTAATATTAGTAATTTGATTATAATTCTTTTTAAATTTGTATTTTTCAATACCATAGTTGGATAATTCCTTCTTTATTTCATTATTTAAAGTATTATTGTCACCAATAATATCTATTTCAAATATTATATTAGATAATATTATTAATATTATTATTCCTATAAAAAAAGATATTAGAAAAATCTTATATTTATTAATCAAATTTTTATATTTTATTAAACCAAAATAATTAATAATCTTAATTTTATATATAGATTTTATTCTAAGTATCTTTTTATATTCCTTTTCATTAATAAGAATTATTACTGATTTATATGATTTATATATTATTTTAATTATATTTATATTATTACTTTCACACTTAAGTAAAAACTTATTTATATTTCTTCCTTCTACTTTTAATAATATATAACTATTCATCAAAACTTATTTTATTAATTTCTCCTAGTATTAATATTTCTTTATTTAACATCTTATTTAGTTTTAAGTTTTTACCTACTACTGTTATTTTTTTATTACTTGTAACTATTATTTCATTATCTGATAATTCTATTATTTTTTCATAATTAATAATATCTAACTTATCTTTATATATAATCATTCTAAAATTATTTTCACCAATATAATTTCTTACATCATTAAATAATTTCATATAAATCACCTAATAAAATATATGAAAAAAAGAAGTAAAAATACTTCTTTTTATAAATTAGCTAATTTTTCCTTAATAATATTACTTACTTCTTTCATATCAGCTTTACCCTTTAATTTAGGAGTTACTTCTTTCATAATTAAACCCATTTCTTTTTGAGATGTAGGTTTAACTATATCAAATGCTTCATCAATTATTTTGTTTATTTCTTCTTCTGATAATTGTTCGGGCATATATTCCATTAAAACAGATATTTCTTCATCTAATGTTTCAACAACATCCATTTTATTTGCCTTAATATACTCTTCTTTAGAATCCTTTCTTAATTTAATTTGTTTTTCTACTAAATTAATTATTTCATCATCAGTAAGATCTTCTTTCTTATCAATTTTAGCATTTAATATTGCGCCTTTAAGTAAACCTAAAACATCTTTCTTAACTGTTTCTTTTGCTTTAAAAGCTGAAATATAATCACTTTGAATTCTTTCATACATATTTATCACCCAAATTAATTTTATCATTTAAAAGAAAAAAAATAAAGTAGTTAACTACTTTATTAATCTCTATCTCTACTTTGTCTTTTTCTACTATTCTTAATACCAGCTTTTTTTGCTTCTCTTCTTTGAATTCCTGGTTTCGAATAGTGTTCCCTTTTCTTACATTCTGAAGGAAGTCCACTTTTGGCAACTTTTTGTTTGAATTTCTTTAATGCGCCATCAATGTTACCATTTCTAACTACAACTTTTGTCAAATTTTGTCCCCTCCCTTCAGGTTGCTAAAAGAATTATAACACTTAAAGGCTATATTTTCAAGCAAATATTATTATTTTTTGATAATTTCTCCAACATAATAATCATTTTGATAACTTATAAGCTTTACTTTAAAAATTTCATTTAATATTTCTTTATCACTTTTTACCTTGCATAAACCATAATTAGTTAAATGACCTACTAAATATCCATCTTCATATTTTTCTACTAATAATTCTTCAGTAGTTCCTACTAAATTACTATAATACTTGTTTTTTAATAATTCACTAATACTTATTAGTTTTCTTACTCTTTCTTTTTTAGTATTACCATCAACTTGGTTTTCCATTTCAGCAGCTTTAGTACCAACTCTAGGAGAATATGGAAATACATGTAATTCAGTAAAACCAATCTTCATTATTGAATCAACTGTTTCTTCAAAATATTCATCTGTTTCTCCAGGAAAACCTACAATTACATCTGTTGTTATTGCGATATTAGGTCTGATAGATCTAATCATATTAATTCTTTCATAGAATTCATCCATTAAATATCTTCTGTTCATTGCTTTTAAAATAGTATCTGAACCACTTTGAAGCGGTATATGAATATGATTAACTATCTTTTTACTATTCTTTAAAGTTTCCATAAATTTATCATTTAATTCTTTTATTTCAATAGAAGAAATTCTAATTCTTTCTAATTTATCTATTTTTTCTATTTCTTTTAATAAATCAGAAAAATCATAATCTTTTAAATCTAAACCGTAATGACCAGTATGAATACCTGTTAATACTACTTCTTTATAACCGTTTTGCGCTAATTTAGTTATTTCATCTATTACTAATTCTTTTTCTTTACTTCTAACATTACCTCTAGCATATGGAATTATACAAAAAGTACAATAATTATTACATCCATCTTGTATCTTTACAAATGCTCTTGTATGATTTTCATATTTATCTAAATTCATATTTTCAAATTTTATATCTTTTAAATCAAATATTTTTACTATTTGTTTTTTGTCTTTTTTATATTCATCAATTAAATCAAGTATACCCGATTTATTATTTGTACCTATTACAATAGATACACCTGGGATAGATGCTGCTTCTAAATGTTTAATTTGACTATAACAACCCATTACAACTACTATTGCATCATTACCTCTTTTAACTGCTTCTCTAATTATTTTTCTACTCTTTTGATCACTAGTATTGGTTACAGAGCATGTATTTATTACATATACATCTGCTTTATCATTAAAAGGAACTATTTCATATCCTCTTTTTTTAAATAGTTCAATATTTACTTCTGTTTCATAACTATTAACTTTACATCCTAAAGTATAAAATGCAGCTTTCATAACAACTCCCTCATTTCCAAAAATATTATAAATAAAAAAATACACTTAATCAAGTGTACTTCTAAATTCTTTTAAACTTTGTAAAAACGTTTTATCTAATTCTTCTTCATTTTTATCTTTTTCTACACCAAATATAGGTGATACATACTTAGATGGTTTATATTTCTTTTCTTTTATTTCTGGAACAATTTTACTAACATCCATAGTTTCTTCAGTAACTGCTTTATATATTTTCTTCTTTACACCTGCTTTTTTACATAATTCATCATAACTAATAATTGCAGTTTCTTCTTGTTCTCTTTCAAATTCAGTTAAATTCATTGTTTCTTCTTTAGATGCTTTTTTGATTTCTTTTAAAATTCTATCAATATCGCTTTCACCATCATCTTGAAGTATTTCAATTATCTCTTCATCTGCTTCTAATACTTCTACTGGTTCTTCTATATCATTTTTAACAGATATAGTTTTAGTAACTGGAGCGACAGTTTTCTTTTCTTTTTTCTCCTTCTTAACAGGAACTATATTCTTAGCTTCTCTATTTATTTCTTTTTTTAATTTTCTTCTTCTTTTATTAATAATTCTAGTTTTTCTGTCACTTATATAATTAATTACAAATATTATAATTAATAATAATACAATAATACCTATAATAATTAGCAAAAACCTACTATTTTTATCCATATTCGTTAAATAATTAATTATGTTCAAAGTCATATTTTTCACTCCCTATTTTCGATTTTTGCTTATTTATTTTTCTTCTAAAATAATAGTACCACATTTTGTCGAAATTTGTTACACAAAATTTAATTTTTTTTAACTTTTTTTACAAAAATTTTTCTTTACATTTAAATAGTTAAAAATCTTTTAAATATTCAGATAATTTGTTATAATAATTTCATAAAGGGGCGATTTATATGGATGATTATATGAATATATTTGCTGAAGATAACAATAGTTATGAAGGAGATAATATTCCTTTTAATGATGAAAAAGAATCAATTGAAACGACTAATGATACAGGTTTTAGTGTTTTAAGGAACTATTCTGAAGAATTAGTATCAAAAACCTATATTACAAATCCTGCGATAGCACGAGATGAAGAAATAAAGAAGATGATTCTAATTCTACTAAGTCCAGAAAAATCAGTTGTATTAACTGGTAAAGCTGGTATTGGTAAAACAAGTATTGTAGAAGGATTAAGTTATAAAATACAAAACAAAGATGTTCCTGAAGCATTAATGAATTGTAAAGTATATAAGATTGCGACATCTTCCCTACTTGGTAAATATGAACACGATGGTATTGAAGAATCAAAACTACAATTATTAATTAATGAAGTCATGGGCAAAAAGAATATCATTTTATTTATAGATGAAATACATACTTTAGTAACTGCTTCAAGAAATGGTGGCGGTGTCGATTTCTTAAACATGTTAAAACCAGGATTAGACCGTGGTGACATAAAAATAATTGGTGCGACTACAACACAAGAATTTGAAGAATACTTACTTAAAGATAAAGCTTTCTTACGTCGTTTTGAAAAGATTGAAGTTGAAGAACCAGATGGACCAACTACTGTAAAGATATTAATGGGTACAAAAAAGAAAATTGAAGTTTCTACTGGAGTAATATTCCCCTATACAGATTGGGTATTAGAACAAGTCGCATCATTTATAGTTAATATGACTTCTGAATATAAGAGAATATATGAGAACGGATCAAGATATCCAGATGTATCATTATCACTATTCTCAAAATGTTTTACATATGCAAGATATGAAAACTCTAAAGAAGTACACTTTAAGCATATATATGAAGCGATTAAAAACACAAATTTAGTATATGATGATGTCATAAGAAAAGAATTACCAATATTTAAAGAAAAATTTGCTGATTGGCTTGCTAAAGAAGGAGTTAATGTTGAAATATAAAAATATCACTTATAAAGTGATATTTTATTTTTTAAAATATTTTTTAAATTTTTTAAATATGTCATTATTTTCTAACTCAGTATCTCTTAATTGTTCAAATAACTTCTTTTGATTTCTATCTAGTTTTGTAGGTATAACTACATTTAATATTATATATAAATCTCCTACTTTAGAACTATTTAAGTATGGTACTCCTTTTCCTTTGATTCTTAATTTATCATTATTTTGAGATCCTGAAGGAATAGTTAACTTTATTGTACCATCCAATATATTTATCTCTTTTTCTGTACCTAAAACTGCATCAGTTATACTTATAGGTAAAGTCATATAGATATCATTACCTACTCTTTCAAATATATCGTCTTTATCTACCACAAATTCTACAAAGATATCTCCATTAGGTCCACCATTGATGCCAGCTTCACCTTTTCCTTTAATTCTAATTTGTGTACCTGTATCAACACCCTTTGGAATAGTAACTGTAATAGTTTTTCTAGATTTAACATGTCCAGATCCTTTACAATCAGTACATTTTCTTTCATATGATTTTCCTGTACCTGAACACTCATCACAAGTTGTTTGAGTCATAAATGCCCCAAATAAAGATGATTGTTCTCTTGTTATCTTTCCTGATCCATGACATTTTGAACATGTTTTTTCATTAAATCCACCCTTACCATCACAAGTTTCACAGTTTTCTGTTAAATCTAATGTAATATCTTTTTTAGAACCAAAAACAGCATCCTTAAATGATATTCTCATTCTATATAGAACATCTTCACCTTTTTGTGGTCTATTGCTTTGTTTTCTACTTCTTCCTCCAAAGCCGCCACCAAAAGCAGCATTTAATATATCTCCTAAATCTATATCATCAAAACCAAATCCTGATGTATCAAATCCAGAGAATCCTCCATAGTTACCATATGGATTACCACCAGCACCTTGATCAAAAGCAGCATGACCAAATTGATCATATGTTTTTCTTTTGTTTTCATCACCTAAGACATCATAGGCTTCTTG
Source organism: uncultured Muribaculaceae bacterium (assembly GCA_964548815.1). Taxonomy (GTDB): domain Bacteria; phylum Bacillota_I; class Bacilli_A; order RF39; family UBA660; genus RUG13038. The sequence continues at coordinate 4,375 of CAZJSD010000006.1, read as the reverse complement.
AACTTCTTTAAATTTTTCAGCTGCATCTGGTTCTTTATTAATATCAGGGTGATACTTTTTAGCAAGCTTTCTAAATGCACTTTTGATTTCTGCATCACTTGCGCTTTTATCAACACCTAAGACATCATAATAATCTCTTTTAGCCATACTTATTACTCCTTACTTATTTCAATATATTTATCTACTAGTTTATCAAAATACTGTATCGCATCTTCATAAACTATTTTATCTTTTAAATCATATCCAAGTACTTTAAATGCATCAATTGGATAAATATCAGAACCTAATGAAATAAAATTAATATATCTTTCTAATTGTTTTTTATCACCACTTAAAATCTTAGATGCATTAGAAAGCGCAACCGATATGCAAAAAGCATAATTATATAAATAATAATTCATATAATAATGACTTCTTCTTATCCAACCTGTTTCTGCATATTTATCTATTACTACATCTTTACCATAGAATTTTTTAATAGATTCCAAATTTAATTTATTCATATAATCTTTCGTTAATGCATTTCCTTCTTCAATATATTTATAGAAATCAGATTCCATTTTTCCTTCTCTAACTGCATTAAATAGATTAGCATCTATTACTTCTAGTATATTTGATATACCTTCTATTTTTTCTTCTTTTGTACCATTTTCACTTAAATAACTTGATAGTAAGCATTCATTAGTTAAAGATACTACTTCCGCAACTAATGTAGTTATATTTCTATATTGAATAGGATTATTCTTTTTTACAAATTGATGATGAACATTATGCCCACATTCATGAGCAATTGTACTTACAGATGATAAATCATCATTAAAACTTAATAGAATTCTTGAATCATGATCTGGAGTATTAATTGAATAACCTCCAGATGTTTTACCTTTATATTCACAAAAATCAATGTAATGATTATCAATAATCCTATTAAAGCATTTCATATATTCTTCACCAAGAGGTGTTATTGCTTTTCTAATTAATTCTATACCTTCTTCAATTGTATATTTTTTATTAGACGTAGCTAAATCTAAATATAAATCATAAGTGTGTACCTTATCTAAATTATATGGAATTTTGTATAAACTATAGAATTTATGTAAAGACTTTAAATTATCTTCAACAGTTTTAACTAAACAATTATATGCTTCTTCAGGCATATTATAATCAAATAATTTTCTATCCCAAGCATTTTTAAAATTATGTATTTTTGCATTCGCAATATTAGCCTTAGCATAACCATTAAGTAATGAAGCTGATGTTCCTCCATATCTATCTAGGACTTCTTTATATTTTAATGATACTTCTTCTCTTATTTTAGGATTTTTATTCTTCATTAACATTCTAAAATTAGTAGAATGAATTTCTTCTTTCTTACCATCTATTTCTACTTCTCCATAATTATGTTCATTATTAAGAAGATTTGAAGATATATCATCAAAATTATTCATTGCTGATTCTAACTCATTTATAATTATTTCTTTATCTTCACTTAATGTATGATCTTTATCTTTATATATTTCATCAAGTAAAAATTTATATTCTAATAAATCTTTATTATCAAATAATTTATTATATTCCTCTTTAGATAAAGATAATAATTCAGGATTAAAGAAGCTAGCCATATTACTATACTTAGTAATAACATCTAATGCTTTATTCTTTCTATTTATATTGATACTTTTACCTAATTCTTCATCATCTTTCATAAAAGAATAAACATATAAATTTTCTACTAGACATTCAGTTATTTCATCATATTTTAAGAATTCATATAATTTATTACTATCTTTTAATGTTTCTTTAAACTTAGATTCTTTTTTTATTCTATCTAAAGCAATATCAATATCTTTATTAAAATCTTTATCATTAGTATAAAAGTCACTTAAATCCCATTTGTATTTTTCAGGCACTTCACTTCTTGATTTATATTTGCTCATATATTCTCCTTTTTTAAAATAGAAAGTTCTAGATTAACTAGAACTTATCTATTATTTTTCTTCGTATTCAGCATCTACTACATTATCGTCTTTTTTATCATCTTTAGTTTCATTAGTATTTTCATTATTTGTTTGTTCAGTTTGATTCTTAGATGCTTCTTCATATACTTTAGAACCTAAAGCCATAGCTTTTTCATTTAATTTATCTTTAGCAGATTTCATTTTTTCTAAATCATCAGTTTCTACTGCTTCTTTAGCTTCTTTTATAGCTTCTTCTGCTTCAGACTTTTCTTTATCACCAATCTTATCTCCAAGATCTTTAATAGCTTTTTCAGTAGCATATGTTAATTGTTCAATTTCATTTTTAACATCTGCTTTTTCTTTTCTTATCGAATCTTTTTCTTTATTAGCTTCTGCTTCTTTAACCATTTTATCAATTTCTTCATCAGTTAATGATGTATGAGAAGTAATTGTAATTGATTGTTCTTTACCAGTACCTAAATCTTTAGCTTTAACATTAACAATACCATTAGCATCAATGTCAAATGTAACTTCAATTTGTGGAACTCCTCTTGGAGCTGGTGCGATATTTCCTAATTGGAAATTACCTAAAGTTTTATTATCTGCAGCCATTTGTCTTTCACCTTGAAGAACATGTACATCAACAGCTGGTTGATTATCAGCAGCAGTACTAAATATTTGTGATTTACTTGTAGGAATTGTAGTATTTCTTGGGATTAATACAGTCATAACTCCACCCATAGTTTCAATACCTAATGAAAGTGGTGTTACATCTAGTAATACTATATCATTAACTTCACCAGTTAATACTCCACCTTGAATAGCTGCACCCATCGCAACAACTTCATCAGGGTTAACTCCCTTAGATGGTTCTTTTCCTAATTCTTTCTTAACTAAATCAGTAACCATTGGTATTCTAGTAGATCCACCAACGAATATTACTTTATTAATATCGTCTTTAGTCATTTTAGCATCTTTTAATGCTTTTCTAACTGGATCTAGTGTTGATTCTACTAGATCAGAAATTAAGTCTTCGAATTTTGCTCTTGTTAAGTTTATTTCTAAGTGTAATGGTCCATTATCACCTTGTGAAATAAATGGTAAACTTATTTGAGTTGAAGTTACACCAGATAAATCTTTCTTAGCTTTTTCTGATGCATCTTTAATTCTTTGCATTGCCATTTTATCACTTGATAAATCAATACCATTTTCCTTTTTAAATTCTGAAACTAAATAATCAGAAATTCTATTATCGAAGTCATCTCCTCCTAGTTTATTATTACCTGAAGTAGATTTAACTTCATAAACACCATCACCAAGTTCTAGAATAGAAACATCGAATGTACCTCCACCTAAGTCATAAACTAAGATAGTATGAGCATCATCTTGTTTATCAATACCATAAGCAAGAGACGCTGCTGTTGGTTCATTAATAATTCTTTCTACTTCTAAACCAGCGATTTTACCTGCATTTTTAGTAGCTTGTCTTTGTGCATCGTTAAAGTATGCAGGAACAGTAATAACAGCTTTAGTTACTTTTTCTCCTAAATAACTTTCTGCATAATCTTTCATATAAGAAAGAATCATAGCAGATATTTCTTCTGGAGTATATTCTTTACCATTTGCTTTAATTTTTTCATCAGTACCCATTAATCTTTTTACAGAATAAACTGTATCAGGATTAGTTACCATTTGTCTTTTAGCAGCATCACCAACAATTATTTCACCATTTTTAAATGCTACTACAGATGGAGTTGTTCTTCCACCCTCTGGATTAGCAATAACCTTTGGTTCATTACCTTCTAAAACACTTACACAACTATTAGTTGTACCTAAATCAATACCTATAATTTTACTCATTAATCATCTCTCCTTTAATTATTAACCTTTACCATTGCTGGTCTTATTACTTTATCTTTATAAGTATAACCTTTTTGTAATACTTCTATAATTTCATTTTCTTTTTTACCATCAATATGTTCTGTCATAACAGCTTGATGATATGTAGGATCAAAATCATGACCTAAACATTCAATTTCTTTTACTTCATACTTATTTAATGTATTTACTAAGTTTTGATAAATCATATCAAATCCTTTTTGATAATTCTCAATATCAACATTATCACTTTTTACTGATAATGCTCTTTCAAAATTATCAATTGTACTTAATATATCTAATATTAGACCTTCTGATGCATATTTCATAAGTCTACTGTTTTCTTCTTCTTTTCTTCTTAAACTATTTACCATTTCTGCGGTTACTCTAATATTCTTATCTTCTAATTCTTTTACTTTATCTTCTAAAGTTTTAATTATTTCTTGATATTTATTCTTTTTATCTTTTTTCTTTTCTTTTTTATCTTCTTTTACTTCATCTATTACTTCTATATTCTCTTCCATTACTCTTTTCCTTTC